>JAEUKG010000435.1 GCA_016794325.1 Myxococcales bacterium
TCCGACGACGGCTGCAAGTTCACCCGCGTCCCCGAGCTCGAGGGGTCGACGGTGCGCGACCTCACCACCGACAAGAACGGGGAGGAGGTGCTCGCCGTCACCAGCACCTCGCGCCAGTTCACGCACGTCTGGAAGCGCGGAAAAGACGGCAAATTCGAGCGCCTGGGCGGCGGAGTCGACGGCGTCGTCGCGCTCACCTTCGACGCCGCGCCGTCCAAGCCCGATCGCGTCTACCTCACCGCCCAGACCGAGGGCCTCCCCGACGGACGCCTGTTCCGTAGCGACGACGGCGGCCGGAAGTTCTCCGAGCAGCACGTGGTCCTGCCCACCGAGTCGGGGGAGGAGCCGGGCCGCCTCTTCATCTCGTCCGTCGACCCGAGCGACGCCGACCGCGTCGTCTTCCGGCGGCTGACCAACCGGGGCAGCGACGTCTTCGTCACGACCGACGGCGGCAAGACGCTGAAGCGCACCGAGCGCATGGCGAGCGCCATGTTCGGGTACGCGAAGGGGCCAGCGCCCAAGACGATCTACGTCGGCTCGGGTCTCCCCGAGCACGGCATCCTCAAGTCGACCGACAACGGCGAGCACTTCACGAAGATCGCGAGCTTCGGCAGCCTCTGCCTCCTCTCCCTGCCCGGCAAGCTGTTCGCTTGCAACAACGAGCTCGCCGGGCCGGTCCTCTCCGTGTCGACCGACGACGGCAAGACCTTCACCCCGGTGGCGGCGTGGAAGGACGTGGCGGGCCCCCTCGCGTGCGGTGACGCGGGCGCCTGCGCGAAGCCCTGGACCCAGCTCGACCCCATCCTCAACCCCGAGCGCGCCGTCGACGCTGGCGCCGAGGGGGGCGCGATCCCCGCCGTCACCCCCTCCGCCGTGTCGAGCGCGGCGCCCCCGAGCGGGGACGCGGGGCCTCGCGCGACCCCGCCCCCGAAGGGAGGCTGCGGGTGTTCCGTACCTGGGGAAAGTACATGGATTTTCGGTAGTTCATGGGGGCTCGGCCCTCTATGGCTGGGGGCGCT
The DNA here is from genome assembly GCA_016794325.1 of Myxococcales bacterium. Classification (GTDB taxonomy): domain Bacteria; phylum Myxococcota_A; class Polyangia; order Polyangiales; family Polyangiaceae; genus SXNL01. Next base: position 1,020 of record JAEUKG010000435.1, read on the forward strand.
GGCCCTCGCCCGCCGAGCAAGACGCGATCCAGGGGTGGGTTAACATGGACCCCTCAGCTGCGCGCATGTCACGCAGCCCGAGCGGAAGCTTCGCGTGTAGCGGCAAGTGGATCCCGACGGATCCGGGAATTCGGACCAGAATACCTACATTTACGGCACTGTAGGTGAGGGCTGCCGGCCGCTGGATCTCCGTTTGCAGAAGCTGCGGCCCATGCGAACCCTTTGCTCTCTCGCGATCCTGAGCGCAGCCGCTGCCCTCTTCAGCGCGGCCTGCGGCGACGCAAGCACCCCCACGAGCGGCTACTACCGTGGCGGTCAGGGGAGCAGCGGTGACACCACCGATCCTGGCCAGTCGAGCGGCGACAACACCAGCGGCGGTCAGCAGACCAGCAGCGGCAACAACGCCAGCGGCGGCACGAGCGGCGCGAACACGAGCAGCGGCTCGAGCGGCAACCAGGTCAAGGGCTCGTTCGACGTCCTGCTCGACAAGCCGACCGCGACCGGCGACATGATGACGACCTTCGAGGTGCAGGTCACCATCGCGCCGAAGGACGGCTTCGCGGGCAAGGTCGACCTGAAGTGCACCGGGCTGCCCGCCGACGCGACCGGCACCTTCGACAAGCCGTCGCTCGACGTGTCGGGCACCGCCGGCGCGACCGCCAAGTTCACGATCACGACCAAGTCGACGACGCCGCCCGACACCAGCCAGGTGAAGATCACCGGCACGTCCGGCGCGCTCACCAAAGACGCGACGTACGGGCTGACGATCAACCCGAAGATCACCATCAACATCAAGATGAACGCGACCATCAACGACTTCACCGACGTGAAGGACATGACGGTCGCGACCGGCGGCAAGACGGTCACCGTCGCCGTGAAGAACAACAACTCCACCGGTGAGATCGTCCACGCGGGCAACCCGCCGGACTTCCCGCACGGCAACACCGGCACCGCGATCGCCGCCAACGCGCTCGAGAACCAGGCGCGCAGCGTCAAGGCGGGCACGAACTACTCGTGGTACCTCCACTCGAAGGGTGACCCGGGCGCGGCCAACCGCGCCATCATCCGCGCTCAGTGAGCGCGAGGCATCCGCGCTCCGTGAGCGCGAGGCATCCGCGCTCGACGAGCGCGACCGTGAGCGGCCGGCGCGACCACGCGCCGGCCGTTCGGCGTTTCGTGCCCTGGAGCCCGCGGCCGGGCTACTCGTACCGAATCGTGATCACGGAGAGCTCGACCTCGCCGCTCGGCTTCTTCAGCACGACGACGTCCCCCTCCCGCTTCTTGAGGAGCACCGCGCCGAGGGGCGAGCGGTAGCTGATGCGCCCGCGCCGGAGGTCGATCTCGTCCTCGCCGACGATCTGGTAGGTGCTGCGCGCGCCGTCCTCGTCCTCCACCTCGACCGTCGCGCCGAAGAACACCCGCTCGCGCTCCCCCTCCGGCCGCTCCTTGGGATCGACGACGTGCGCCGACTCGAGCCGCTTGGTGAGGAAGTGGATGCGCCGGTCGATCTCGCGGAGCTTCTTCTTCCCGTAGATGTACTCCGCGTTTTCGCTGCGATCGCCTTGCGCCGCCGCGTCGGCCACCTCCTGCACGATCTTCGGCCGTTGGCTCGACCGGAGGTCGGCGAGCTCCTTCTGGAGCTTCACCGCCCCCTCGCGGGTGATGTAGTTCGTGGCCATCGGTCGGCCCATCATAGTTCATCCCGGGCGAGGGAGCCGCGCGCGGCGTGGGCGCGGGCCGCGTGAATGCGGCCGAGGCGCGGCGCTCCCCAAGCTGTGCTAGGAAACCCCGCCATGTCGCGCATCGAGAACGGTCGCTTCGTCGTCACCGGCGGGGCCGGCTTCATCGGGAGCCACTTGGTCGACGCCCTCCTTGCCCGCGGCGCGGCCAAGGTCGCCGTCGTCGACAACTTCTTCCTCGGAAAAGACGAGAACCTCGCGGCCGCGGTCGCCGCCCACGGCGATCGCCTCACCGTCTACCGCGACGACGCGTCGGACTTCCACACGATGGCCGCGGTGTGCGACCGCGAGAAGCCCGACGGCGTCTTCAACCTCGCGACGAAGGCGCTCGCGTATTCGTTCTTCAACCCCGCGGGCGCCTACGACGTGAACACGGCGCTCACGCTCACCTGCCTCGAGCTCCTCCGCAAGGGCGCATACGGGCGGCTCCTCCACCTCTCGAGCTCCGAGGTCTACGGCAGCGCCCAGACCGTGCCGATGGACGAGAACCACCCGCTGCTCGCGGAGACGACCTACGCCGCCGGCAAGGCGGGGGCCGACCTCGCGCTCCAGTCGTACGTGCGCATGTTCAAGCTCGACGCGAGCATCGTGCGCCCGTTCAACAACTACGGCACGCGCCAGAACGACCAAGCGTTCGCGGCCGTCATCCCCATCACCGTCCGGCGCATCATGGCGGGCAAGCCCCCGCTGCTCGAGGGCGACGGCGCGCAGACGCGAGACTTCATCTACGTGCTCGACACCGTCGACGCGATCCTCCGGGTGTGGCAGAAGGGCGCGCGCCGCGGCGAGGCGATGAACCTCGGGTCGGGCAAGGAGACGAGCATCAAGGCGCTGATCGACGCCATCGCCGCCATCATGGGCTTCTCCGGCGAATACGAGCGCGCGCCCGAGCGCGTCTCCGACGTCCGGCGCCACTGCGCGTCCGTCGCCCGCGCCGAGGGCATCATCGGCACCATCGCCACGACCCCCCTCGAGGTCGGCTTGAAGACGACGGTGGAGTGGTACCTCGCCCGCGCCAAGGCCGGAGGCCGGGCATGATCCGCCTCACCGTCCCCAGCATCGACGAAGACGACGTGAGCGCGGTCGCCGAGGTCCTCCGATCGGGGTTCCTCGTCTCCGGGCCCAAGGTGAAGGCCTTCGAGGACGCCTACGCCGAGTACCTCGGCGTGCCCCACTGCGTCTCGGTGCCCAACTGCACCTGCGCCCTCCACCTGTCGCTCCTCGCGCTCGGGGTGGGGGCCGGCGATAAGGTTGCAGTATGCACATATTCGTGGCCGGCCACCGCGAACGCGATCCGCGTCCTCGGCGCCGACCCCGTGTTCGTGGAGATCGAGGCCGAGACGTTCAACATGGACCCGGCCGCGCTCGAGCGCACGCTCGCGAAGCACCCGGCCGTCAAGGCGGTCATGCCGGTCCACACCTTCGGCGGATCGGCCGACATCGAGGCGATCATGGCGATCGCCGGCAAGGCCGGGGTCCCGGTGGTCGAGGACGCGGCGTGCGCGCTCGGCACCGAGCAGGGCGGCAAGAAGGCAGGCACCTTCGGCACGTTCGGGTGCTTCAGCCTCCACCCCCGCAAGGCGATCACCACCGGCGAGGGCGGCATCGTCGCCACCCACGACAAGAAGCTCGCGCGGGACATCAAGATGCTCCGCAACCACGGCCAGGATCCGGACGCGTCGCGGCCCGACTTCGTCACCTTCGGCTTCAACCTCCGGCTCACCGAGCTGCAGGGAGCGCTCGGCCTCTCGCAGCTGAAGAAGCTGGAGCGCATCATCGCCGCGCGCACCGCCGGCGCGCGCGAATACGACCGGCTCCTCGCGGGCTCCGAGGTGCGGCCCCCGCGCTCGCTTCCGAACAGCCGCCACGTCTACCAGTCGTACGTCGTCTTGCTCCCGGAGGACCTCGCGGGCAAGCGCGACGAGGTCATCGCGGCGATGCGCAAGCGCGAGATCGAGACGACGCTCGGCACGTACCACATGCCGCTCATCCGCTACTACAAGGAGTGGGGGAAGTTCTCGCCCGGCGATTTCCCGGTCACCGACGACGTCGCCTCGCGGGCGATGACGCTGCCGCTCTACGAGGGGCTGCCGCCCTCGTCGCAGGCGGCGGTCGTGACGGCCCTCGGCGAGTGCATCCGCGAGGTCCGCGGCTGATCGCGCCGCGGGCGCGCGTTCAGGTCGCCATGAGCACGTCGAGCTCGTAGGGGTCGAGCGGCGTCCGCGCGAGGCCGGCGACGGCGAGGGTGATGGCGCGCCGCGACGCCCGCGGCGGCACGTAGAGGACCGCCCACTCGGCGCGCGCGCCCTTCCCCCACGCGCGCCCGGTGTCGACCCTCAGCTTCGAGCGGGCCGCGCAGAGGGCGACGACCCCCGCGCGCGGACGGAGCCGCTCGAGCGCGAGCGACGCGAAGGCGAGGCGATCGAACACCTCGTCGGACTCCTCGCGGATCTCACGCGCCTCCTCTTCGTAGCGCGGCGCGAACGGATCGTCTTCGAGGCGCAGGGTGGGCACGAGCCGAGTATACCCTGCGGGCGTCAGTCGCGTCGCTTGCAGCGCTCTTTGAGCTCGAAGTAGTAGCTCACGAGATCGCGCTCCTTGTGGCCCATCAGGATGAGGCGGAGGACGCGCCCGAAGGGCCAGACGCGGGTGTCGGGGGGGACGACCATCGACCAGTGGCCGAGGTCGGGGGCGTCGATGTCCATCCACTCGGCGTCGAGCGTCCGGCAGAGGATCTCCCCGAGGAATGCGCCGTGCCGACGGACGTCGTGGGCCTCGTCGGCGGTGCGCACCGCGTGGTCGCGGTAGGCGTCGAAGAGGTAGCTCTGCATCGCCTCGATGCCGCGGACGTCGGCGCGCAGCTCCACGCCGCGCTTGAGTCGGTAGTCGAAGCCGAGCTCGCGCGACAGCATCGTGAACTGGATGCGCGCCTCGAGCACCGACTTCGGGTTCGCGTCGAGCGACAGGCGGGCCGGCGGCTGGATCCCTCCCGGGAGCGAGAGGTGCTCGGCGATCTCGGGCTCCGCGCTCTCGGAGCGAGGCAAGAGCGGCGCCTTGGGGAAGAGCGGCGCCGGAGACTCGACGACGAACGGAGGCTGCGACGCGCCCTTCATGTAGGCGCGGCTGCGCGCCGACCCGGGACCGGCGGAGTCGGGGACGAGCTCGTCGGGGTCGAGGGAGATCGGCGCGTCGTCGCCGGGGCCGGGGCGCGTCTGCTTCTTGTCGACGCCGAGCGGAGGCATCGACGGCGGCTGCGGCGCCGGCGGCGGGCGCGTGGTGCGCCTCTGCACCGCGTCGTCGGACGGCGGCGGAGCGACGCTCGGGCGCTTGGTGGGGATGCGGCCGCGCGGGGACTCGTCGGGCGCCCGCATCCCGGGCTCGGGCTCGGCGCGGGGATCGGGCCACACGCTGCTCTTGCCCTCGAAGTCGGCGGTGCGTCGGC
>JAEUKG010000439.1 GCA_016794325.1 Myxococcales bacterium
GCCGACGATTCGCCGCCCGTGAGCGGCGGCGACCACGAAAACCGTCGCCGCGCGGAAAGGTACACGATGCCCCCCGGGCGCGAAAATGCTACTTTTTCCGTCGTGAGACGCGCCTCGTCTTGGCTCCTTGCGACCCCGGCCGTCGGGATCGGCCTGTGGCTCGCCGCGTCGGCCTCGTGCAGCGTCTACGACTCCTCCCTGCTCGAGCCCTCCGGCCCCGCCGGGCCCGACGGCGGGAGCGGCATCGGCTGGTGGTCCAAGCAGCGGGGCGAGTGTTACACCGCGGGGCGGCCGACGCCGGACGATCGGCCGGCGCCGCAGGGCGACGACACCGTCGGGGTCATCTTCCTCGCGATCCGCACCATGCGCGTCGGCTCCCTCGACCTCGAGGGGCGCCTCGACGCCAACGCCTGGAAGGGCATCGGGTTCGATCTCGACGGCAAGTGCACGAGCTCGCCGACGTGCCCCTCGACGTCGCCCGACGTGAGCTGCAAGCCCTCCTCGGCCGCGGTGGCGTTCGACGGCGACTACTGCCGCGACAACACCTTCGGGCGCCTCGAGTACCAAGCCGCGCTCGTGCCCGAGCTCGCGAACAAATACGGCTTCAACGACGACGCCTTCAACTGCGCCCTCTGCGTCGGCGCCTACAACTTCCTCATCCGCATCGAGGGGTACAACGGCAAGGCGAACGACGACCGCGTGCGGGTCGACATGTACCCGTCGCCGGGCCTCAAGGACATGTTGCCCTGGGACTGCAAGAGCCCGGACTGGAAGAACCACCCCTGCTTCACCCCGGACCTGCCGTGGCTCATCCAGGACGACGTCGTCCGCGACAAGACGAAGTCCGGATCGGCGGTCGCGTCGTCGATCATCTTCGACGCCGCCGCCTACGTGCGCGACGGCTACATCGTCCTCAACCTGCCCGAGGACACCATCTTCTGGTTCCCCGGGCGGCGCGCGCTCGCGACCGCGTACCCGCTCCGCATGAAGGGCGGCCTGGTGACCGCCAAGCTCTCGCGCGGCCAAGACGGGACGTGGAACGCGACCGACGGCATCATCGCCGGGCGGACCACGAAAGACGACTTCGTGCACTCGCTTCGCCTCATCGGCTTGTGCGAGCAGGACAAGAACTACGGCCTCGTGCAGCAGTACATGACCGGCGCGCTCGACTCGCTGGCGAGCGGCGCCGTCGACCCGTCGAAGCCCTGCGACTCGATGAGCGTGGGCCTCGGCTTCACCGCCGGCCAGGCGCTCCCCGGCGACCTCGCGAAGGTCGACCCCCTCGTCGAGTGCGGCGGCGCGACCGACGGCGGCGCCGACGCCGCGCCCGAAGGCGGCGCCGACGCCGCGACCGACGCCGGCGCCGACTGACGCCCTCGAGCTCGGCTCGAGGGCCGTCCACGAAAGGGGCCGCGCTGGCCTCGTCGTCGCGGGCCTCGCGCCTGGAAGAGCCTGGCCTCCCAGGTTCCCACGCCGCGAGTGGGCGACGCCGCCGCGCCCGAGTCGGCGGCCAGAGTCGAGCCCCCGATTCAGCGCTCCGAGATCGAGATCGAGACCATCGTGCGGTCGTTCTGGCGCTGGGCGGTGACGACGGCGTTCGTCTTGTTGTTGCCCTTCTGCATCGTGAGGGTCTGCATCCCTCCGAAGTTGCCGGCGACGGTCTGCTTGAAGCCACCCGCGGTGAGCTTGTCCTTGTAGAATGCAACGACCTTGTCGGGGGCGTCGCTCGAGTCCATCGTCGCGGTCTTGCCGTTCGGGGTCGACATCGCGGCCGTGATCTTGGAGCCGGGGTACTGGGGCGCGTAGTCGGGCCAGCCCTCGGGCATCTTGGCGCCGCCGCCGATCTCGATCTTCTCGCCGTTGGCGGCCTGGACCTTGATGCCGCCGCTCGAGAGGTCGACGTCCTTCGCGCCGGTCGACTCTTCGACGGCCTTCTCGGCGGCCTTCTCGGAGAGCTTGCGGGTGATGGCGCGGCAGCCGGTGCCCGTCGGCAGGACGAGCGCGGCGACGAGGAGGAGCTTGGTGAAGGTGCGGACCGTCATGCGGCGGTGAATAGCGCGGCCCCGCGGTAAAGGCAAAGGCCGCCGGAGGTTTGCGATATACTGGCCCCGTGAGCGGGGTCGCGGCAGGGCAACTGGTGACGCCGAACGTGCGCCTCGTGCGCCCCCTCGGGGCGGGCGGCATGGGGAGCGTCTGGCTCGCCGACCACCTCGCGCTCAAGACCCAGGTGGTCGTGAAGTTCATGCTCGGCGAGCTCCGCGCCTCGAGCTCCGCGCGGGCGCGGTTCGCCCGCGAGGCCGCGGCCGCGGCCCAGGTCAAGAGCCCCCACGTGGTGCAGGTCTTCGACCACGGCATCACCGAAGACGGCGTCCCCTTCATCGTGATGGAGCACCTCGAGGGGCGGAGCCTCGGCGACCTCCTGCGCGCCGAGGGGCCGCTGTCGCCGCGCGACGTCGCGTCGATCGTGTCGCAGACGTGCCGGGCCCTCGGCAAGGTCCACGCGGCCGGCATCCTCCACCGCGACATCAAGCCCGACAACGTCTTCCTCGTGGACGGGGAGGGGGACGAGCGCTTCTACGTGAAGCTCCTCGACTTCGGGATCGCGAAGAACGTGGATCGCGACGGCGGCGAGGACGAGGGCCAGACGGCCCCGACGAAGACGGGGCAGGTGGTCGGCACGCCCTACTACATGAGCCCCGAGCAGGTGACGGCGCAGAAGGATCCCGACCACACGAGCGACCTCTGGAGCGTGGGGGTCGTCGCCTTCGAGGCCCTCGTGGGGCAGCGGCCGTTCGGCGGGAACTCGTTCGGTGGGATCGCGGTCGCGATCGCCTCCGCTCCTCTGCCGGTGCCGAGCGCGGTGAAGGCCGACGTGCCCGCGGCCTTCGACGCCTGGTTCGCGCGGGCGTGCGCGCGCGAACGGGCGGAGCGCTTCGAGACCGCCCGCGATCTCGCGGACGCGCTCCGCGAGGCGGTGGGGGGCCTCGCGCCGCTGTCGAGCTCGGCCAGCGGCCCGCGGCCGCGCGCGCGCGACGCGGAGCTCGAGCTCGCGCCGACGCTCGAGGACAGCGCGGCCGCGACCGGCGCCGCCGCGAGCGTCGATCTCACGCTGCGCGAGCGCAAGGGGCGTAAGCCGCTCCTCGCGGTGCTCGGGCTCTCGTTCGCGGCCGGCGTGGCGGTCGTCATCGTGCTCCTCGCTGGGGGGTTCGGTCGGGCCTCGTCGGGCGCGCCCGCCGGCAGCGAGGTCCTCGGTGCGGCGATGCCGCCGCTGAAGCCGAGCGCGGCGCCCGCGGGCTCGGCGAGCGTCGCGACGGCCGCGATCCCGAGCGTCGCGAGCGCCGCCCCTCCCGCCGCCGCGAGCGCGGCCACCCCGAGCAGCGGGGCGGCGTCGGCCGCGGCGCCGCCCGCGACCGCCTCGGGGCGGGTCCCGCCCGCCGGGCCGCCCGCCGTCCGCCCGACCGCCACCGCGAGCGCGACGGCGGCGCCCGCGCGCTCCGCCCCCACCGCCGCCCCGACCTCGACCAATGACATCGACATTCGTTGACCGTCGCGCGTGGGCGGCGCTCGCGCTCCTCGGCTGCCTCTTCGCCTCGCCGGGGGCGGCCCGCGCCGACGCCGGCCCGAGCGCCGAAGACGTCGCCGCCGCCCGCGACCGCCTGCGCGAGGGCGTCGTCCTCCGCGACCGGGGGGAGCTCCAGCCCGCGATCGAGAAATTGCGTGTAGCTTACACCATCATCCCGACGCCGGTCACCGCGGTCGAGCTCGGCAAGGCCTACGTGCTCGCGGGCCGCATCCTCGACGCGCGCGAGCTCTTCCTGTCGGTGCGCCGCATCGCGGTCCACCCCGAGGAGACGGCGCGCTCCCAGAGCGCGCGCGAGGAGGCGGCGCGGGCGGCGCTCGAGCTCGAGCCGCGTATCCCCTCGCTCCTCGTCAGCCTCGAGCTCGCCAAGGGCGCCACCGCCGCCGTCACGATCGACGACGCGCCCGTCCTCGTCGACGCGCTCAAGGACCCGCGCAAGATGAACCCGGGCCACCACGTCGTGGTCGCCCGCGCGGGCGACGGCCCCGAGGAGCGCGCGGAGGTGGACCTCCGCGAGGGGGAGGTGAAGGAGATCAAGCTCGCCCCGAGGTGGGTGCCGCCGGCGGTGAAGCCTCCGCCCGCGGCCGGCACGACGACCGAGCGCGTGGTCATCCGCCAGGCCGCGCACCCGTCGTTGTGGGTCGGCTTCTCCGTGGCGGCGGTGGGCCTCGCGGCCACGAGCGCGTTCACCGTCTTCGCGTTCGACCGCGCGAACGCGCGCGACAAGTGCCAGGAGGGCTACTGCCCGCCGAACGTCATGCAGGGCGACATCGCCGAGGCGCGCGGCTTCGCCACCGGGGCGACGATCGGCGCCGTCGTCCTCGGCGCCGGGCTCGTGACCGGCTTCATCGGCGTGGTGCTCTCGGTCCGCGCGAACGAGAAGGGGCAGACGGCGGAGCGCCTGCCGCGGCTCCTCCGCGGGGAGCTCTGACCGTGCCGCGATCGGCGCCGCCCGCGCGCGCGTCCGCCTGGGGTCGGATCGCGGCCGCGCTCGCCGTCACCTCCGGCGCCGTCCTCGCGGCGGCGTGCGCCGAGGCGCTGGGCGTCGGCAACACCCAGCTCACCGAGTGCCAGGCCGACGGGCTCGCCCTCGCCGCGAACGACGCCGCGCCGCCGTCGGGCTGCGAGGCCTGCGCCGAGACCGCGTGTTGCGGGCTCGTCGGCCGCTGCCGCGCCGAGGACCCGTGCCGCGACGAGGTGCTCGGCCACGTCGCGTGCGTGTCGGAGAAGATCCGCGCCCGCGACGTCTCCGATCCCGAGGCCGCGTGCTCGGGATCGCGCCCGACCGGCCTCGGCCTCGACGCCTTCACCTGCCTCCGCGACAAGTGCGGCGGGGAGTGCAACGTCCAGACGTGCCGCGTCGACGTCGCCGCGCCGCGGCTCGGCGGCCCGCGCTGCGACGCGTGCCTCGTCGCCCGCGCCTGCGACTCGATCAATGCATGTTACAAGGATCGCGGCTGCCGGCTGTTCCTCGAGTGCGTGGCCAAGGTCCCGGGGTGCGTCCGTGAGCTCACCCGCGCGCCCGCGCCCGGCGTCTGCGACGCGGGGCTGGCCCCGCGGCTGCCGGCGTGCGCCGCGTCCTGCGCCGAGGCCGGGATCGGCGACGCGTGCGTCACCCTGCCGCTCCTCGGGTCGATGACGGCCTCGGGCTGCGACTGCGAGGCGCCCGCCGACGCCGCGGCCGACTGACGCCGCGGCCGCTCGAGCGCTGCCCGACGACGGACGCGCTCGCCTCGTCGTCACGGGGAGGCTCACGCCTCGCCGCGCGGGAGGAGCGCGGTCCTCGAGGGGCCCACCCCACGTGTGCGCGACCCTGTCGCGCCCGGATCGGCGGCCAGGCTCGACTATTGGACGCCGCTTCGCTTCACTCGCGGCGGCGCGCGTCCCACTCCCCGGGCGGGAGCGCGTCTTCGAACGAAGGCTCGTGGTTCTCGGTCCACCCGACGAGGTACGCGGTGACGGGGCCGGCGATGGTGTTCGGCAGCGGCTCGAGGCCGAGCATGACGTCGCCGGCGTAGCGGGCGCGGTTGCGGAGATCGCGCGCCTCGTCGCGCGGATCGGCGAGGTCGACGGCGCCGAACGCGCGGAGGATCGCCGCGCAGAGCGACCGAGTCTTCTGGGCGGCGCCAGCGACGCGGTCGAAGACGAGCGCGCCGCCGAGCGGCGGCGCGCCGCCGAGCCCCGCCTCCTTCGGCAAGGTGCGCGCCTTGCCGTCGCCCGCGCCCGCGACGAGGACGAGGCCGCTCGAGGCGCGCGCCTTCCCGTGGAGCGCCGTCGCGTGCATGTCGGAGACCGAGTCGTAGCCGAGCGCGCCCGCGACGCGCGAGAGCAGCCGCGGCGCGGGATCGCCGCGGGGGAGGAGGTCGAGCATCACGTCCTCCTCGAGGCCGAGGACGAGGTTGTCGAACGACAGCGACTTGTCCCAGCGCGCCGCCTCGTCGGTGAGCCACTCCTGGCACCGGAGCAGGCGGTCCCACTGCTGGAGCTTGTCGTCGTGGGTCCAGCTCGCGACGACGTCGGAGGCGAAGACGGTGGAGACCACGACCTCGCCGGACAAGCGCGCCCACCCACGGTCTGCCCCCGGCGGCATGTCCCGAGGATCTCACACCTCATGCGCGCTCGGAAGCGGATTGCATGCACGTGCGAGCCTCGCGATCGTCCGCGCTGACGCGGCTCGTCGTTCGTCTCGCTCCTGCCATCGCGCGTGACTGGTGGGCCGACCGGGACTTGAACCCGGGACCTACGGATTAAAAGTCCGCAGCTCTACCGACTGAGCTATCAGCCCGAAAACTACGTTATTCCAGTACGTTGGATGCTCCACCAGGTCAACCGATTTCGGCGGAGGACAAAGAGTCATCTTGACCTTTTGGAGGTGCGAGCTACTTTCCCGGGGTCATGTCGTCCGTGTCTTCCCTCCAGTCTTTGGTCCTCCGCGCGTCGCCTCCCTCCGCCGGCCCGTCGCGCTCCGTCGCCGCGCGTCTCGGGCAAGAGGCCGTGCGTATCGCGCAGGGGGGCGTCTACCGGGCGCCGTCGGGCAAGGAGGTCTCGGTCGCCGAGGCCGTCGCCCGCGCGGTGGAGGGGACGCGCGAGCTCCCGCCCACCGCCTCGCTCCCCGCCGCCCGCGCCCGCGGGTCGGCGCCGCGCGTGCACGTCTTGAACGGCACATCCCTCGAGGCGGCCCGCGCCCTCGTCGATGCCGGCGTGTCGCCGTGCGTCCTCAACTTCGCCTCGGCCAAGAACCCGGGCGGCGGCTTCCTCGGCGGCGCCATCGCCCAGGAGGAGGTGCTCGCGCGCTCCTCCGCGCTCCACGCGTGCCTCGAGGGCCGCGCGATGTACGCGCACCACCGGGCGCAGCGGAGCCCGCTCTACACGAGCTGGGTCATCCACTCGCCGAACGTGCCGGTGTTCCGCACCGACGGCGGCGAGCTGCTCGAGGAGCCGTACCTCGCGTCGTTCCTCACCGCGGCCGCCGTGAACGCGGGGGTCGCGCGCGAGCGCGGGACCGACGTCGCCGGCGCGATCGCCGGCGCGATGCGGGAGCGGACCGCCCGCGTCCTCGCGGTCGCGGAGGCGATGGGCGAGCGCGCGCTCGTCCTCGGCGCTTGGGGCTGCGGCGTGTTCCGCAACGATCCGGAGATGGTCGCCGGCCACTTCGACGAGGTCCTCGCCGAGATGCGCGGCGCCTTCGACGTCGTCGTCTTCGCGGTGCTCGACACCTCGGCCGAGCGGCGGAACTACGCGCCGTTCGCGCGGCGCTTCGCCGGCGTCACTTGAAGCCGGTGAGGTGCACGACGTACCACTCGCCTCGCCACGAGATGAGCGACGTCACCTCGAACGAGGACTCCTTGCCGTCGATCGCGTAGAAGACGCGCGTTCCGAGCACGCGGTAGTAGCCGAGCTTGTTGTATTCGTCGCCCGGCTCCATCCACCGCGCGCGCTCGCCGGGCACCTCGGTGCGCACGTACGTCGCGCGCTCGGCGTCCTTGCCGAGGCGCTTGTGCAGGGCGCGGACGTCGCGGGCGTAGGCCGCGACGAGGCGCCGCCGCCAGTCCCCGGCCGGGTTGCCGACCGCCTTCACTTGCTCGTACGCCTTGAGCGGGAAGAAGGCGGGCATCGCCCGGTCGGGGTCGTTCGCCTGTACGGCCTCGAACAGGGCGCGCATGCGGGCGTCGAAGGTCGCGCTGCTCTCGGCGGGCTTGTCGTGGGTCTGGGGCAGGGCGCCCGCGACCTCGTCGGGGCCCGCGGCGGCGGCGCTGGAGGCGGCCGGCGGCGGCGCGGCGGCGGAGCTCGAGGGCGCGGGCGCGCCGCCGTCGTGGCCGGGGCCGACGGCGACCGCGCCGGAGGCGGCCGGCAGCGGCGCGACCGCGGGGTCTCCGCCGTCCCAGCGGGGAGGCTCACCCTTGCTGCACCCGCCGGCGACGGCGAGCGCCGCGAAGATCCCGCGCGTCCACGCGGGCGTCGCCTTCGCTGTAAGGGCCGGGGTCGCGCGGACGTTTCTCATGGCAGCGCCGGCATTCCCTAGCATTGACGGCGCTTTTGCGGACCGATACTTGTATTCGCGAGCTTTTTCGCAGCATTCTCGTCGACGTCGTTGTGGCGCCGCTCGTGGGCGGCGAAATCTCTTGGAGGCCTAGCCATGCGTAAGACCGCGGCCCTCGTCGGGCTCGTCGCCACCCTCACCGTGTTCGCTGCGTGCAAGAAGGACGATCCGCCGCCGGCGACGCAGGCCAACGCGGCCCAGCCGGGGCAGCCGGGCTACCAGCCCCAGCCGGGCCAACCGGGATACCAGCCCCAGCCGGGGCAGCCGGGCTACTACCAGCCCCAGCCGGGCCAACCGGGATACCAGCCCCAGCCGGGCTACCCGCCGCAGCCGGGCCAGCCGGGCTACCCGCCGCAGCCGGGCCAGCCGCAGGCCGGGCAGCTCGCGGTCCCCGGTCCGGCGGCGCTGCCGTGCCAGAACGACTCGATGTGCATGACGCACAAGTGCAACACGCAGTACCAGAAGTGCGCGTTCCCCTGCGAGACCGACAACGACTGCATCCAGGGCGCGTATTGCTTCAAGGGGCCCGTCCCCGCGTGCGTCCCGAAGGCCCCCGGCCAGCAGTAGCGACCGGCCCGCGAACCGGCCGCGCCTGCGCGAGCGCGCGGGCGCGCCGGGCCGCGTAGGTGCGCGCCGGCCTCAATACGAGGTCGTGATGAAGTCCATCTTCGGGTGCGCCGGCCAGCCGAGGCCGCGCACGTGCCGGTCGATGCAGGCCGCGACGCCCGGGCTCGGCGGGTTCGTGATGACCGTGACGCCGGCCGCGCGCCCCATCTTCACCGCGACGCGGACCGTGACCTTCATGTCGTCGGGGGCTCCGCAGCCGCTGATGAACGTCGCGTTGCGCATCGGCGCCGAGAGCTGGGCGTTCGAGAGATCGGGGCCGCCCTGGGGGCCGCCCATCGAGATCTCCTGGTTGTTCGACGCGAGCGCGGCCTCGTAGCTCATGCCGTAGGAGAAGGCGCCGCCTCCCTTGCCGCCGCCGCCCCCGCCGCCGCCCCCGCCGCCGAGCTTCTTCTTCGCCGAGAGGCCGCCGTCGGTCGTGAGGTCGAGCGCGCTCGGGTCGTCGACCACGGTCGCGCCCTCGGTCCGCGAGCCCTTGCGCGTGAGCATCCACAGGAGGCCGCCCGACAAGAGGCCGACGAAGACGAGCCCGCCCACGATGTACTTCACGATGCCGCCGCGGAGCTCCGCGCGGGCGGCCTTCTGGACCTCTTTCTTCTCGACCGCGATCTCGCGGGTGAGCTTCGCGCTCTCGGCGAAGGGCGCGAACTCCTCCCACTCGGCGATGTTGTTCGATTGGCCCGACAGCTCGTCGCGCAGGCCGTCGGTCCCGACGAACTGGTGGCTCGCGATCTGTTGGAGGAGCTCCACCGCGGTGAAGGGGCCGTGGTCCATGCGGTCCTTGTGGACCACGTAGCGCGGGCGAGGGTCGGCCTCGAGCCGCTGCTTGAGCTGGGCGAGCTGCGTCGTCGCGTCGAGCGCGCGCGGCGCCGTCCGGTCGATGACGGGCACGTTCGCGCCACGAGGGATCGAAGGCGGCGGCGCGCTGCCGCGGCTCTCGATCTCGTGCGGCGGGAGCATCGAGAACTTCACGTCGAGCTCGAAGTCGGAGCCCTTGTCGAGGCGCGACACGTCCGCGTCCGGCGGCGGGATGCTCTTCATCGGGGCGATGTGGTGCATCGCCTGCGCGAGCGCGCCGAGGTCGTCGGGGCGGTGGGTCGGATCGCCCACGAGCGCCTTCGACAGCAACACCTCGAGGGCGTCGGGGAGCGAGGGGTCCACCTCTTTGGGGTGGCGCATGCCCGGCCCGATGTGCGTGCCGGTGACGGCCTCGTAGAGGATCGCGCCGATCGAGAAGACGGACGCGCGGGCGTTGCCGGGTTGCATCGTCCGCTGCAGCTCCGGCGCGACGACCGCGCGATCGTGCGGCGCGGAGGGAGCGCCCGCGAGGCTCGGCTCGTAGCGCGCGAGGCCGGGCTGCCCGACGACGATGCACGACGGGTGGAGGAGGATGGCCTCGCCACGGTCATGCCTCGCCTTCACGTCGACGCAGAGCGGCACCACGATGGCGATCGCGTCGTCGAGGCCGAGGCGCCGCCCGTCGCGCGCGCGCTGATCGAAGAGCTGCCTGAGCGTTGTCATGGAACCTTGGACTTGGGCGCCTCCTCCGCGGGGCGCGACCGACGCCGACATGGATTCAACCGTACCTTGCGCGACGTCACCGACTCAAGCGCGAGCCAGTGGTGGAACATTGCGTTGCCACTGTTCGTGGCCAGCGGGGTGGCCGACCTGGCCATGACGGAGGCGTCACCACCGCGGAATCGAGGCGACTTCGGGCCTCCGCGCCGGTGCTACACCGTCCCACACCGGCCGGCGCGCGCTCAGCGCTCGGCCTCGCCGGCGATCTCGCCCGCGGCCTCGCGGCTCGGGCGCGCTCGCTCCGCGACGAGCGTGCGCCCGAAGGCGCTCTTGCCCGAGATGGCGGCGATCGCGCCGTCCACTTGCT
>JAEUKG010001283.1 GCA_016794325.1 Myxococcales bacterium
GAGCGACCAGAAGTGCGCCGTCCACCGGAGCACCTCGGGGTCGAACGCGAGCTTGTAGTTCTGCATGTACAGCCAGTAGTGCCACGACGGGATCCACCCGAGGCCGAGCGCGAGGCTGACGATCGTGCCGACGATGACGAACGCGTAGTAGAGCGGGAAGATGCGGAGCACGCGCCGCATCCAGAACATCTTGAGCCGGGTGCCGATCGCGCGGGCCGAGGGGCTCACGAGGCCGCGGGTGATGAGGTACCCCGACAGCACGAAGAAGAGGTCGACGCCGATCCACCCCGACCACAAGAAGTCGTGCAGGCGCTGGGCGAGCGCGCCGTTCTCGGGGAACGTCCACGCGAAGTGGAACGCGAGCACGAGGAGCACGGCGATGCCACGCATGCCGTCGAGGGTGGGGATCTGCTTGGCCTCGGCGCCCTTCTTGGCCGCGGCGATCGCGGCGTCGCGCTCCTCCGACGGCTCGGGATCCTCCACGACGTCGGCGAGATCTTCGTCGCGCGGCCGCACCCGGAGGAGCACCGTGACGAGCCCGAGGATGACGGCGCCGAAGCCGGCGACGACCGCGAGGTCGATCGGCTTCGAGCCCTCGGGCAGCACGAAGCGCACCTTGTCGAGCGCCTCCCCGAGGGCGGCGCCGTCGTCCACCACCGCCCCGAGGACGTCACGCTGCTCCACCGGCGCCGTCTTGCGGAGGCGCATCTCGTTGGCCATCGTGACGAAGCCGAGGGACTCGATGTACTTCTCGTCCTCCTCGTTCTTGTCGACGAGCTCGACGATCAGCTGGGAGTCGCGCTCGCCGAGGCTGTAGGGGTAGTCCCACTTGTCGTGCCCGGGTGAGAAGACGCCGCGCGGCTTGAGGCGGGCGACGTGGCGGTCGTTCTTGCCGAGGAGGTCCTCAGTCGGGCGCCGCGAGAAATACGGCGTGGCGCCGGCGGCGGCCACCGCGATGCGGAGGTCTTGGGGCGTGGTCGCGGCGATCAGCAGGCCGAGGCGCGTGTAGCGGGCTTCGTCCGTGTATTGTGCAGCATTCTGGCCCGCCCACCGGCCGAGCGGCAGCGCGTGACACGGCAGCCACACGAGCGCGCAGAAGAAGAGGGTGGCGAAGCCCGCGGCGTGGCGGACGGCGACGCGGCGCCGGAGGGCGTCCACCCCCTCGACGATCGCCTTCTGGCAGTCGGAGAGCCGCAAGAGGACGCCGCCCCCGAAGAGCGCACCGCCCGTCGCCGCCGCGAGCTTGCTCCAGACGATGGTGGCGGCGATGCCCTCCTCGGGCCGGAGGCGGGCGTAGGCCTGCAGGCCGAGCAGGACCCCGCCGATGCCCATCAGGCCCACCGACACGCGCTTGGCGAAGCGCTCGCGGCCGGCGCGATCGAGCGCGACGACGTCCTCCGCCACGAGCGCGACGAGGAGGATGAGCGCCGGCATGCCGACGCACATGTAGCGGTTCGCGTAGAGCATCCACTCCCAGGCGTCGCCTCCGACGAAGGTGTGGTACCCGCACTGCGCGACGAAGATGGCGGCGAAGAGCGCCTTGCGCCGCATGGCCGGGTCGCGCAGGTGCCTCTTCTGGAGCCCGGTCACGCCCGCGAAGACGAGCGCGAGCGGGACCGCGAGGTGCATCGTGAGCACCTCCAGCGCCACGAAGGCGCCGCGCTTCACCCGGGCCGAGAGGGGGATGCCGTGGAGCTTCAGGAAGTAGGTGTTCGGCAGCGTCTCGCCGTTGAAGTGGCGCTTGCGGAACTGGAGCTGACCGAAGAGCGCGCTGCCCGCGCCCGCGCCCATGATCATCACGAAGACGACGCGGTTTCGCGCGGTGATCAGGCCGAAGAGCCCGATGAGCCCCACCGCGACGATGGAGTCGGAGCGGGTGAGGAGCGCGGCCGCGGTGAGGAGGCTCATCGCGGCCGTCCGCGCGACGCTGAACTCCTCCTCGTTGCGGATCGCGAGGTAGAGCATCGTGTAGACGATGAGCGTGAGCCCGCCGACTTCCATGCCCCGGAGCGTCCAGAACACGAGCGGGTAGTCGAACAGCACCGCCGCGAGGACGAGCAGCGGCACCCACGGAGACTTGGAGATGCGCGCGGCGATCTGGCTCGCGACGAGCCCGTTGCCGAGCATCAGCGCCACGCCCGAGAGCATGATGAAGAGGCTGATCTTCGACTCGGACATCCCGATCTTGTGGGCGACGCTCATCCAGAGCGTCCACAAGAAGTTGGTGAAGCCCTCGATCGGCGGCTCGCCGGCGTTCCACGCGAAGCCGTGCCCGTCGGCGAAGTTGCGCGCGTAGCGCATCGAGATCATCGCGTCCTCGAAGAGGACGAAGTAGCGGCGGCCGCCGACCACGAAGCTCGTGCGCCACACGAAGAGGAGGTAGAAGGCGAGGGCCGCGAGCACGACGGCGACGCGGCTTCGGCGAAGATCGAGCTTCATGTCTGGATCCCGAGCGCGGCCCGCATCACGCCCTGGGCGGTGGCGAGGCCGTGGTGCTTGTCGAGGTAGTCGTAGCCGTGGTCGCGCAGGGTGCGCTGGAGCGACTCGTCGCCCAAGAGGTCGATCACGTTGTCGGCGTAGGCGCGGGCGTCGTTGCCGATGAGCGCCTCGCGGCGGTGCTCGATGGGCAGGCCGAGCGCGCCGGCGTCGGTGGTGACGAGCGGCAGGCCCGCGCGGAAGGCCTCGAGGACCTTGATGCGCACGCCGGAGCCGCCCAGGATCGGCGCGAGGAAGCCCACCGCGCCGTCGTAGAACGCGTCGAGGCTCTCGACGAAGCCGATCACCTCGACGCCCGGCGTCTTCCACGCGTCGGGGACGACGGGCCGCCCATCGGGCCCCTTGGTGAGCCCGGAGCCGCCGACGTGGACGACCGCGTCGGGCCGCGCCTCGCGCACCAGCGGCCAAACCTGGGTGCAGAACCAGTCGAGGCCCTCGACGTTCGGGTGCCAGGTGAGGTTGCCGACGTAGACCAACCGCGGGGCGCGCCCCGCGTCTCTCGGGGGCGACCATGGCCGCCGGTCGTGCGGCATCACCTGGGGGACCATGTGCGCGCGGACGCCCGCCATGTCGGCGAACTTGCCGGCGTCGGAGTCGGAGATCGCGACCACCGCGTCGACCTTCTTCATGGTCTCGATCTCGAAGCGGCGCGCGGCCGCGTGCTCGTTCTTCGCGATCGCGGCCTTCAGCGGGTTCTTCTGCCGCTCGTAGAACTGGAGGAAGAAGTCGCTCTCGACGTTGTGCTGCTCGAGCACCACGCGCGCGCGGGGCTGGGCCCGGCGCACGAGGTCGAGGTACACGCCCATCCCCAGGTGATCGATGTAGACTGCATCGACCGGCTCGGAGAGCTGCCGCGAGATCGCGTGGTACACGCTCGGCGACACCCATTTGCCGGCGAGGTAGGGCCAGCGCTTCACCAGCCGGAGGATCGCCACCCACGCGAAGTAGTGGGGGAACTGCCGCAGGTGGATGGGGTGGAACTGGGGGACGAGGACGCGCGACTTCGGGACCTCGCGCTCGAGGGCCGACAGCTCCGAGCTCGGGATGTCGGTCTCGCGGAGGGTGAGGATGGTGATGCGCTCGACCTCGGGCAGCGAGGCGAGCACCTTGAGCTGGGCGAGGCTCCGCACGCGGCCGCCGCTCACCGGCGGCCAGGGGAACTCGGTGGTCAGGTAGAAGACACGCATCGTCCCGTTCAGCGGCCGCCCATGCGGGCGACGAGCGCGTCGAGCGCGGTGAGCATCTGTTGGGCGTCCTCGTAGCGCTCGGCCGGCTTGCGCTTGAGGGCCCGGGCCACGATGCGCTCGAAGCCGACCGCGATGGGGTCGGCGCGATCCGTCGGCACCGGGGGCGCCTCCATCACCAGCTTCTCGCGGAAGCTCTGCGGCCCCTCGAAGGGGCAGTGCCCGGACACCGCGCGGAAGAGGATCGCGCCCGCGGAGTAGACGTCGGCCTTCTCCGACACGCGGCGCGCGTCGAGGAGCTGCTCGGGCGCCATGAAGGGCACGGTGCCGATGGCGGAGCCCATCGCGGTGAGGCTGCTCGCCTTGCCCCCGGGGCCGGTGCCGCTCTTCAGCCGGCTCAGGTTGAAGTCGAAGATGACGGCGCTCCAACCGCGGCCCGGGTGGAGGTCGCTCGGCCGGAGCATCACGTTCTCGGGCTTGAGGTCGCGGTGGATGACGCCGTGCGCGTGCAGCTCCACCAGCCCCCGCAGCATGTCGGCGCCGAGGTTGAGCGCGTCCTCGACCGACATCCGCGAGCGCTTGAGGTACTCGCTCAGGAGCTCGCCCTCGATGAACTCCATGACGAGGGCGAGCCCGAAGGGGTGCGCCTCGAGGAGCTCGTACATCTTCGCGATGTGCGGGCTCTCCATCCGCCCGAGCACGTAGGCCTCCCGGCGGAAGCGCTCGACCGACTCCGCGGACTCGGCCGCCGTCGGGTGGAGCACCTTGATCGCGACCGGCACCTCCCAGTCGGGCCGGCGGGCGAGCCACACGACGCCGAACGCACCGACGCCCAGCATTCGCTCGAGCGTGTAGGGGCCGATCGGCTGGCCGGGATTCAGGTACACGGCAGACTATCGTACACGTGGACCCCGAGTGCGCTCTACGGAAAAGTATTCTACTCTCGGGACGAGACGCCGCATGAGAGCCTCGTGAGCGAAGAGCAGGAAAAGAACGCCCGCGGCGCCTCCAGCAGTGGAGATCGTGGCCCGGAGGCGAACGCCGAAAGCGCGGACCCGGATAGTCCGGAGGCGCCGCGCGAGGCCGACGCCGCCGGCACGAGCGGCGACGCCTCGCACATGCGGCACGAGGGCGCGACCGCGTTCCGCAGCGCGCTCAAGCTCGGCGTCTCGTTGATGCTCACCTGGAGCGTCGCGCTCATCGTCACGTTCAAGCTCCCGAAGTACTTCGGCCCGCTCAAGAACGGCTACTATCAATTCTGCGACTCGTTCACGGGGACGCTGTTCGTCTTCATCGGCCTCGGCGTCGACACGTACATCCAGCGCGAGGTGCCGGTCCGCCCCAAGCACGCGTCCGACTTCTTCGGCGGCTTCGTGCTCGCGCGGCTCCTCTTGAGCGTGCCCCTCTTCGCGATCGGCGCCGGCATCCTCCTCTACCGCGCCAAGCCCACCGAGGTCCTGGCGACGGCGGCCCTCTTCGGGCTCGTGCAGATCTTCATGACGCTCAACGAGACGTTCGCGAAGATGCTGCAGGCCTCGACCAAGGTCGGCGGCCTCGCGATCGCCAACGTGCTCGCCAAGATCCTGTGGGGCGGCGGCGCGTACGCGCTCGTGGTCCTCAAGGCGCCGCTCGTCGCGTTCGCGGTCCCGGTCCTCCTCGCAGAGGTCCTCAAGGCGGCGTTCCTCTTCTCGGCGACGCGCAAGGCGGTGGAGCTCGAGCTCCGGGTCGACGTCGCCGCCACCAAGGCGGTGCTCAAGGAGAGCTTCCCGTTCTTCGTGAGCGCGATCGCGGTGACGATGGGCTCGAAGCTCGACGTCACGATGCTCGACTTCGTGAACCCCGGGGTCGAGGTCGGCTGGTACGGGGCCGCCCGCCAGATCGCGAACCTCTCGATGCTCCTCGCGCCGATCGTGAGCGGCGTCCTCATCCCGATGATGCGGCGCGCCCACGAGCGCTCCGAGGAGGAGTTCTTCGAGATCCTCCGTCGCTGCCTCGAGGGCGTGTCGATCGTCTCGATCCCGGTGACGACGATGCTCGCCCTCGGCGCCGACGTGTGGATCAAGCTGGCGCTCAAAGACGAGTTCCTGCCGGCGGCGGTGAGCCTGCGCCTGCTCGCGCCGACGTTCGTGTTCGCCTACGGCAACGTCCTCCTCTGGCTCGCGCTCATGATCCTCGGCCGGAGCTGGACGATCACGCTCGTGTCGATCGGCGGGCTCATCGCGCTTCCGCTCTTCATCCTCCTCGCGGTGCCGCTCACGCGCGACCTGGGCGCCGGCGGCGCGGGGATGGGCGTGGGGCTCGCGCTCTCGCTGCGCGAGCTCGGCGTCATCCTCGTGTTCCTCTACTTCCTCGGCAAGCGCGCGACCGACCGGCGGAGCATCCTCGCGGTGGTGAAGTCGCTCGCCGTGGCCGGCGCCGTCACCGCCTTGCACCTGGCGCTCGCGCGCCTCGGGCCCGTCCGGCTCGCCATCGACACGGTCGCGTATCTCGTCCTCGGGGTCGCGCTCGGGATCTACCGCCCCCGGGACGCGATCATGGTCCTCAAGCTGGTCAAGAACCGCGGGCGCTGAGCCTCGCTCCCACCTTGTAGGACGCCGTCGCTGAGGGAGCGACGGACCAGCCGAAAGCGGGGCGTTCCCGCGCCCTTCGGCCCTCGCCGTCGGTTCTCCCCGGAGCCCGCGTGTGGTCCGCGGCGTGCAGTGGGGTTGGATTCGTATGAAGGCGAAGCTCTTGGGGGTGCTCGGTTCGATCATGGTCGCCACCGCGTGCGGTGAGCCCACCGCGCGCGAGGACGTCTGCGGCGGGCCCGAGCCGTATTCGGTGGAGCTCGTCGTGAAGGACGAGTCGGGGCGCCCGGTCGCTGGCGCCGAGGTCCGCGGCGCCGGCGGGCCCGTGGTGACGCGCGCCGACGGCGTCGCGGCGTTGGGGAGGCTCGGTCAGCCGGTCGCGCTCGTCGTCCGCAAGGACGGCTTCCTCGCCGAGCCGGTGGTGGTGGGGCCGAGCGACGAGGGCGCGCCGGTCGAGGTGCACATGCTCGGCGATCGCGGGGGGCAGCGCTGGGCGATGCACTCCGTCGGCGACGTCATGA
>JAEUKG010000445.1 GCA_016794325.1 Myxococcales bacterium
GACCGCGTCGCCCCAGCGCGCGACGTGACTGCCGTCGCCCGTCGCCCGCGCGATCCAGAGCGACGCAGGGCGCCCGAAGGTCCTCGCGCGCAGGGCCTCGTCCTCGAGGAGCGCGAGGAAGCGATCGTAGCCGACGGCGCCCGGGAGCTCGGCCTGCTCGGGCGCGTGGAGCACCACCGTCACGTCGCCGAGGCGAGCCTCCTGCCCGGGCGCGAGCTTGGTCCGCGTGACGCGCTCGCCCTTCACCCACGTGCCGTTGGTGGAGCCCATGTCCTCGATCTCGACGCCCGCCTCCCCGACGATGATCTTCGCGTGCTGACGCGAGAGGCTCCGGTCGTCGACGACGACGTCGGCGGGGAACGTGCGCCCGACGACGACCTCGCCCTCGCGCGGCAGCGGCGCGACCTTCGAGCCGTCGCGGTGGTAGACGAGGAGCGTGGCGCGCGCGACCGGAGCGGCCGGGCCGCCGTGGCGCATCGTCGTCAAATCGGGCTTTTTCACCGCCAGAGGAGGATGCGGAAGACCGCAGCGCCTGACAAGCCGTTTCGTTTGCTACGCTAGCCGCGATGGTACCGTGCGGCCGCTGCGGGCTCGTCCACCCGCCGAACACCGGAGGTTCGGGCGATTGCCCCACCGCGTTCGACGGGCCCACCGCCGCGCCGACGGGCATCGCGCCCCCGACGGGGTCGCCCCCCTCGAGCGAGGCCGCCCCCGAGACCGCGCCGCGCACCCGCATCGACCGCTACGATCTCCTCGGCTTCTTGGGCCAGGGCGGCTTCGGGGCCGTCTACCGCGCGCGGCACGTCCACACCCGGCAGATCGTCGCGGTGAAGGTCGTGCGCTGGAGCCCGGAGACGGAGCTCCTCGCGCAGTCGCTCCTGCGCGAGGCGCAGACGGCGGCGAGCCTCGGCCACCCCAACATCGTCCGCGTCGTCGACTGCGGCGTCACGCCCGAGCACGAGGTCTTCCTCGTCATGGAGCTCGTGCCCGGCAAGAGCCTGGACGACGTGCTCGCGGCCGAGGGGCCGCTGCCGATCTCGCGCGCGGTCGACATCGTGCTCCAGACGGCGAGCGGCCTCGAGGCCGCCCACGAGCGCGGCATCGTGCACCGCGACGTCAAGCCCGCGAACCTCCTCGTGTCGACGATGCTCGACCCCGCCGGGGGCACGCGCGATCACGTCACCATCGTCGATTTCGGGGTGAGCAAGTTCTTCGCCATCGGCTCGATGGGCACGAAGGGCGCGCTGGGCACACCGGGATACATGGCCCCGGAGCAGTTCACCGACCCGGCCCGGGCCGACGGCCGCGCCGACGTGTATTCGATGGCGGTCGTGCTCTTCGAGATGCTCTGCGGGCGGCGCCCCTTCGAGGCGACGACCTTCCCCGAGCTGATGGAGAAGGTGACGACGACGCGCGCGCCGTCGCTGGCCTCGGTCGCGCCGCACGTCCCCCGCGAGCTCGCGAGCGCCGTCGACCGCGCCCTCGCGCGCGACCCCGACGCGCGCTTCCCCACGGCGCGCGCCTTCGCCCAGGCGCTCCGGACGGCGCTCGGCTGGCCCGCCGACAGCGGGCGCTCGCCGCTGCGATCGCCGCCTCTCACCTCGAACGCGCCCCCGCAATACCCGAGCGCGCCCCCGCAATACCCGAGCGCCCCCCCGCAATACCCGAGCGCGCCCCCGCAATACCCGAGCGCAGCGCCGCACGCGCCGCCGCAGGTCGCGCCTCACGGCGCGCCGACGCAGGCCGGCCCGACGCTCGGCGCCGCGCTCCTCCCGGCGCAGGCGCCGACCCGACCGCCGCCGCCCTCGCGCGCCCCGCTCGTGATCGCGCTGGTCGGCGCCGGAGCGCTCCTCGCGATCCTCCTGCTCGGCGTCGGCGGAGGCGTCGTCTACTGGAAGACGCGAGCGGCCGCGGCGACCACCGCCGCGACCGACGGCGACGACGAGGGCGCGCGCCCCGAGAAGCACGACAAGCAGCCCGGCGGCCCGGCGTCGCCCGCCGCGAACACGGCCGCGGCCTTCTTTCGCGGCGAGGGCGTGACGCTCTACGAGCCGGAGCTCATCGGCGGCGGCAACCCCGCCGCCTACCGCGTGCTCGCGCAGCGGTCGGTCCACGCCCTCGCGGCGTGTCGAGTCTCGGGGCGCGACACCGACGTCGTCGTCGAGCTGATGGTGGACAAGAGTCATGGCATCAGCTCGGCGGAGCCCGACGCCGAGAACGAGGGCGACAAGACCGCGGCCCAGTGCGTGGCGAGCGCGCTCGAGGCGGCGGCGCCGAAGCCGTGGTCCGAGATCGCCGGCAGCCCGATCATCACCGCGAAGGTCGGCCTCGCGCGGCGCGACGCGAGCACGCCC
>JAEUKG010000485.1 GCA_016794325.1 Myxococcales bacterium
GTGGTGGTGATGGTCGACGCCGGCGGGCGGCGCACCATCGTCGTCACCGCCGAGCCGCTCCAGCCGTCGGGGGACGACGCGCTGCCGTGGGCGGCGCTCGGCGGCTTCGACGCGGTCTACTTCACCGGCTCCGAGCCGCGGTCGCTGTCCCTCGCGCGCGCCGCGCGCCGCCTCGTCGTCACCGCCCGCCGCCGGCCGACGCTGACGGCCGCCGGGGTCGCGGCCGACGTGGTCGTCGGGAGCGCCTCCGACCCGCGCGAGGACGCGCCGCTCGAGGCGTACGAGCCGCGCCCCGGCGCGCTCGTCCTCACCGACGGCCCGCGCGCAATTCGTGTATTTTCCCCGCACTTGCAGCTCGTCGACGCGCCAGCCGCGGTGGCGTCGCCCCGGGGCGACTACGGCGCGGGCGACAGCTTCGCCGGCGCGCTCACCTACTTCGTCGCCGCGGGCATGGTGGTCGCCGACGCCGCCCGGGCCGCGGGCCCCTACGGCGCGGCGGTGCTCGGCGGCGTCGACCCGCTGGAGCACCAGGCCCCGCTCGCGCGGCGCTGACGGAACTTTTTCGCGCGCGCGCTGTCGTACCGGAGACCACCTCTCGGGTACGCTCCCCCCATGCACGTGCTCCGATCCTCCGCCGCCGGCGCCGCCGCGATCCTCGCCCTCACCGTCGCCGCCCGCGCCGAGGCGTTCTGCGGCTTCTACGTGTCGGGCGCCGACAACAAGCTGTTCGCCGACGCCACCCAGGTCGTCTTGATGCGCGAGGGCACGAAGACCGTGCTCTCGATGCAGAACGACTACAAGGGCCCGCCCGAGAAGTTCGCGCTCGTGATCCCCGTCCCCGTCGTCCTCCAGAAGGACAACGTGAAGGTCCTGCCGAGCGCCATCTTCGACAAGGTCGACAAGCTCGGCGCGCCGCGCCTCGTGGAGTACTGGGAGCAAGACCCCTGCCCCAAGGACGACGGCCTCCTCCTCGGCCACGGCGCCGGCACCGGCACCGGCCAGGGGTTCGGCAACGGCGCGGGCCGCCTCGGCGGAGCTCACGCGACCGATCTCGGGGTGAAGATCGAGTCGCAGTTCGCCGTCGGCGAATACGAGATCGTCGTGCTCTCGGCCCAGGACGCGGCCGGCCTCGACACCTGGCTCAAGCAGGAGAAATACGCCATCCCGAGCGGCGCCGAGCCGTTCTTCCGCCCCTACGTCGCGGCGGGGATGAAGTTCTTCGTCGCCAAGGTCGACGTGACGAAGGTGAAGATGGAGGGCGGCCGGGCCACGCTGTCGCCGCTGCGCTTCCACTACGACAGCGACAAGTTCTCGTTGCCGGTGCGCCTCGGCCTCATCAACTCGTCGGGCAAGCAAGACCTCAT
Organism: Myxococcales bacterium; assembly: GCA_016794325.1. Classification (GTDB taxonomy): domain Bacteria; phylum Myxococcota_A; class Polyangia; order Polyangiales; family Polyangiaceae; genus SXNL01. The sequence continues at coordinate 1,365 of JAEUKG010000485.1, forward strand.
CGTCAACGTCCTCGCCAAGCGCCAACGCTACGAGGTCGCCAACTATCCCAACGCGACCATTCCGACGAACCTCGACGTGGCCGAGGCCGCGCGCGGGAAGTTCGGGGAGTTCTACGCCTCGCTCTTCGACAAGGTGCTCGAGAAGGAGCCCAAGGCCGTCGTCACCGAGTACTCCTGGGACGCGGGCACCTGCGATCCGTGCCCCGGCCCGACCCTCGACGGCGGCGACCTCGCCACCCTCGGCGCCGACGTCCTCCCGAACGGCACCGACGGGCTCCGGGGAGCGGCCTCGAGCGCGACCCTCCGCCCGGCCGAGACCACGGTGAAGGGCAAGCTACCCCCGGAGATCATCCAGCGGATCGTGCGCCAGAACTTCGGCCGCTTCCGCCTCTGCTACGAGAAAGGGCTCCGCACGAACCCGAACCTCGCGGGCAAGGTCGCGGTGAAGTTCACCATCGGGTCCGACGGCAACGTGAAGTCGACCAGCGACGGCGGGAGCACGATCGCCGACAAGACGGTCCGCGATTGCGTGACGGCAGCGTTCAACGGGCTCTCGTTCCCCCAGCCCGAGGGCGGCGGCACCGTCGAGGTCGTCTACCCGATCGTCTTCGCGCCCACCGGCGGGAGCACCTTCCGCGGAGGGATGTCCACGCCCTACGTGCTGACGCGGATGCACCTCCGCTACGACGCGGCGACGCTCGGCGAGGATCTCGTGTTCCGCGCGGCCGAGCCGATCACCGGCGGCCGCGAGATGTACCCGAGCGGCAAGCTCGAGTCGGGCGCCGTCCAGTCGAGCGTGAACAACTTCCAGGGCCGCTACGCCATCCGCCACCCGTGGAAGGGGCCGATCGCGTGCAAGGAGCCGCGGCGCGGCGTGTGGGGGGGCCCACCGGCCGGTACGCCCGAGCCCACCCCCGCGGCGGCGCAGAAGACGGCGTTCGTCACGCGCGGCGCCGCGCTCGCGAGCTTCGTCACCGCTCCGATCGCCTCGCTCGACGTCAGGCCCGCGCCCGGCATGCCCGCGCCGCCGCCGAGCGCAGACCCTCCCGTCACCCCCGACGCCGCGGCGCCGTCCTCGAGCGCGGACGCGGCGGCCAGCGGCGCGGACGCGGGCACGAGCCCTGCGCCGGCGAAGAAGGGGTGCTCGCTCGGCGCGGGCGCGCTCGAGGGTGGCGGCGCTCCGGTGCTCGGCGTCGCGATCGCGATCGCGGCGGCGCGCGCCCGGCGTCGCGCGCGCCGAGCCTGACGTCAGAAGATGTCCTTCGGGCGTCGCGGCCCCGAGCTCGCGACGGCCGGCGCCGACGCGGTCGGGGCGGGCGCCGACGCGGACGCCGACGCGGCGGCCGACGACGGAGCGCGGCCGGTCGCGATCGGCGACGCGACGGTCGTCGCGCTCGGCCGCGGCTCGGCGACCGCGGTCGGCGGCGGCGTCGCCGAGACCGCGAGCGGCGTCGGCGCGTCGGTCGGCGACGACGCGGCGCTCACCGTCGACGAGCCCGCGCGCGACGCCGTGGGCGACGCGCCGTCGGGCGTCCGCAGCCGCGCGTAGGCCACCACGGTCCCCACGACGATCAGCGCGGCGACGCCTATCGCCACGTAGAGCGCCGGAGACTTCTTCTGCGGCGACGCCGGCGACGTCATGGTCACCTGGGTCTTGGCCTCGAGCGCCGTCTTCGCGAGATGGGGAACGACCGACGGCGCGGCGCGGAGCTCGGGGCTCGACGTGACCGCCGGCAGCGGCTCGTCGCACGCGCGCGCGAGCTCCGTCGCGAGCTCCGCCGCCGACTGGAAGCGCGCCGCCGGGTCGGCCGCGCACGCGCGCGCGAACCAGGCGTCGACCGCCGCCGGAAGATCGGGGACGCGCGCGCTCGGGGGCACCGGCGCGCCGCGCGCGATCGCCATCGCGACCGCGCCGAACGTCTCGCCGTCGAACGGCATCGCGCCGGTGAGCACCTCGTAGACGAGCACGCCCACCGACCACAGGTCGCTGCGCGCGTCGATGTTCCTGTCGCCCCGGATCTGCTCCGGGCTCATGTAGTACGCGGTGCCGAGGACCGTCCCCTCCTTGGTGGAGCGGCTCAGCTCCTCGGCGGCGCGCGAGGTCTTCGCGATGCCGAAGTCGACGAGCTTCACGAACATCTGGTCGCCCGCCTCCCGGCACAAGAAGACGTTCGCCGGCTTGAGGTCCCGGTGGACGATGCCCTTGTCGTGCGCGCGCGCGAGGGCTCGAGCGAGCTGGCTGACGACCGTGACCACCTCGTGCATCGGGAGGCGCCCCCCTGCCGCGGCCGCGCGATCGGCGAGGTCTTGCCCCTCGAGGAGCTCCATGACGATGAAGGGCTGCTCGCCCTCGAGGACGCCGAAGTCGTAGATGTGCACGACGTGGGCGCTCTTCACCTGCGAGGCGGCCTTGGCCTCCCGCCAGAAGCGCTCCACGAGCGCCGCGTCGGCGGCGAGCTCCGGGTCCAGGAACTTCACCGCCACTTCTTGGCCGAGGCCCGTGTGCTCGGCCGCCCACACGGATCCCATGCCGCCGCCGCCCAACCTGCGCACCAGGCGGACCTTGTCGGTGACGTGTTGGCCTTCCCGGATCTCGACCGGCATCGTCAACCAGACTATCATCGCTCTTGATGCGAAGCGCGATGGCGTTCCACCCCGCGGTGCCGGCCCTCGCTTCCGCGGCCATTTTTTCGCTGGTTTCGCTCGCTGCGCCCGTCGCCCTCGCCGCGCCGGCCACGCCGGAGAACGTCGCGAGCGCCCGCGCGCTCTACAACGACGGCTCGGCCGCGCTCGACGACAAGCGCTACCCCGTGGCGCGCGAGAAGCTCGCGGCCGCGTGGGCGCTCGTGCAGACGCCGATCATCGGCGCGGCGCTCGCGGAGGCGCAGGCCGCGCTCGGCGAGCTCGTCGAGGCCCAGGAGACGTGCTTCGCGGTGGCGCGCATCGA
>JAEUKG010000523.1 GCA_016794325.1 Myxococcales bacterium
TGTGGAGGAACCTGCGCCGGCTCGGCGTGGCCGAGGCCGACGCCGACGATCGAGCCCAGGAGGTCTTCGTCGTCGCCCATCGCCGGCTCGCCGACTTCACCGACCGCGGCTTCGGGCCCCGCGCTTGGCTCTTCCAGATCGCGCTGCGGGTCGCCTCCGACGCGCGGCGTCACCGCCGCCGCCACCCCGAAGAGCCCGACGGCGGCGCGTCCCTGGAGCGAGGCAGCGTGGAGCCCACCCAGCCGCGCGCCCTCGCCCAGAAGGAGGCGCTCTCGCGCCTCGACCGCGCGCTCGGGGCGCTGGAGGTCGGGAGGCGCGCCGTCGTCGTGCTCCACGAGATCGAGGAGATGACCGCGCCCGAAATCGCGCGCGCGCTCGACATTCCGCTGAACACCGTCTACTCGCGGCTGCGCGTCGGGCGCGAGGAGCTCACCCGCGCGCTGCGCGAGCAAGGGGGTGCGCCGTGAGCGAGCTCGATCGGCTGTTCGCCGAAGCGAGGCGCGAGGCGCCGTCGGCGGCGACCAAGGCGCGGGTGTGGCAGTCGGTGGTCACCGCGACCGGCGCGACCGGCGCGACGACCGCGGCGAGCGCTGCCGCCTCCACGGCCGCGAAGGCGAGCGCGGGTGGCGGCTCGTCGGTGGGCCTCTTCGTGACGGCGACGGTCGGCGTCGCTGCGACCGTCCTCGCGATCGGCGCGAGCCTCGGCGCCGCCCGGGTGTCGACGGAGGGGCCGGCGGCGAAGATCCCCGCCACGGTGCACGTCTCGGGTACGACGGGGGCCCCTCGAGCCCTGGCGCTCGAGGCCGAGCCGGGGCAAGCGACGGCGCGGCCCGCGGTCGAAGCGGCCGCGCCGGCCGCGCCGCGCGAGCCCGTCGCGGCGCCTGCGGTGCCGGTGTCCGCCCGCGAGGACGATCTCGCGCGCGAAGCGCAGCTCATCGCGCGCGCCCGCGGAGAGCTGCGCCGAGGTGAGGCCGAACGCGCGCTCGCCAGCGTCCGATCGACGCGCGCGCTCGCGACCCAGCGGCTGCAACCCGAGGCGCTGTCGCTCGAGGCGCGCGCGCTCCGCGCGCTCGGGCGCCACGACGAGGCGCTGGGGACCGAAGCGTCGCTGCGATCGGCGTTCCCGGAGCACGCGCTCGCGCGGCCCTGACGGCGCGGCGATTGGATCCGGGGGGCCGCGCGCGAGGTTCGGGTGAAGCGCGGGGCGCCACCGCGCCTGCGCCGGGCGCGCGCCTCAGCGGTTCTCGGCGAGCCTGGACTTCAGGATCCGCGCGGCCTCGGCGTAGGCGCGGTTGTTGGGGTTCGACTGCGAGAGCTGGGTGTAGAGCTGCACCGCGCGCTGGAAATCGCCCGCGGCCATGGCGTCGACCGCCTGCCGCTCGGTGGTGCGTTGCCCGGCGGGCAGCGACGCGATCGGCGGGGGCACGGCGACGCTCGCCGACGGAGGTGCGGTCGCGGTCGGCGGCACCGGCACCGCGACCGTCGGCGGCGGCGGGACGGGCGCGGTCGCGACTGTAACTGTAGGGATAGTCGGCCCGGTGGCGACCGTCGGCGGGACGGGCGCCGTCAGCGGCGCGGTCGGCGGGACGGGGACGGTCGGCGGCGCCGTCAACACCGTCGGCGGCACGGGCGTGGCGGTGAGCGTGGGCGGGATCCCCGGCACGGGGACGACGGAGCTGACCGACGCGCTCGGGTTCGTGGCGACCACCTTGCGGCGCGGCGCCGGGTCGTCGTCGAAGAGGAGGAGGTAGATGGCGGCGAAGATGACGAGCGGAGAGATGGCGATGAGGATCTTCTTGGGCGGCGACGCAGCCTTGAACTGCTCGATCGCCTCCTGCATGCCGTCCTTCTTCGGCGGCGCCTGGCCGACGGGCATCGGCACGTTCATCGGCTGCTGACCGCCGGGGTAGGAGGTCCCGCCGGGGTACGACCCCATCTGCGATCCGGGCACCCCCGAGGGAGTGAACTGCGGCGGCATGCTCCCGGGCTGCATCATGCCCGGCTGCATCATGCCCGGCTGCATCATCCCCGGCTGCATCATCCCCGGCTGCATCATGCCCGGCTGCATCATGCCCGGCTGCATCATCCCCGGCTGCATCATGCCCGGCTGCATCATCCCCGGCTGCATCATGCCCGGCTGCATCATCTGCGGATCCATCCCGGGAGGGATGTTGGGCTGAGGCGGCATCGCGTGGGGCATCGTGCCCGGCTGCTGCATCATCGCCTGCTGCATCCCGCTCTGCGCGGCCGGCGGGACCGAATACCCGCCGCTCCCCATCGGGGGGACGGGCGTCGGCGCCATCGGGCCGCCGGTCGCGGGCCCGCGAGCGCTGCGCACGGTGGGCCCGGCGGGACCGACCGGCGCGAAGCGCGTGGACTCGTCCTCGTCGCGGCTCGAGAAGCTCCCCGGAGCGAAGGGGCGCTCGCCCGTCGGCTGCGCGGGCGCCGCGGGTTGGGCGCCCGTGCGCGCGGCGGGCGGACGCGGCGGGGCCGGCGCCGGGGGTGCGGCGGGGACGGGCGGCGGCGGCGCGCTGCGGCCGCGCGGGCCGATCGTCTCGGCCGCCCGGCCGGCCGCCGGCGGAGGGGTCGGGGGGCGCTGGGCCGGGACCGGCGGGGGCGGGTTGGGACGCGCGACCGTCTCGTCTTCGCTCGCGACGAGGGAGCGGAAGAAGAGGCGCGCGGCTCCGACGTCGATCTGGCAGGGCGGCTGGAGCTCGGTCCAGTTCTTCCCGATCTTCTCGCCGTCGGCGACCACCGGGGAGGAGTCGTCGGCGCGGTGGGTGTAGAGCGCCGCGCCCGCGCAAAAAAAGAAGGCGTGGGCGGCGGCGACCCCCCCCCACCCCAAGGGCCACAAAACCAA
>JAEUKG010000526.1 GCA_016794325.1 Myxococcales bacterium
AGCACGGACGAGACCCAGCGGCGCATACGGGGGTTGTTAGCGTAACTCTGTCCTGAGTCAAGCCAGTACCCCACCCGCGTCCCCGCCCCCGTCCGTGCCCCTGCCCGTGCCCCTGCCCATGCCCGTGCCCGTGCCCGTGCCCGTGCCCGTGCCCGCGCCCGCGCCCGCCCGTCGCCTCGCACCACGCGCCCTGCTTCGGCTCCCCCCCGCGCGCGTCCGCGTCAGTGCACGGTCGGCTCGCCCTCCTCGTCGTCGTCGTCGTCGCCGTCGTCGTCGCGCGCGCGACCACGCCACCGCACGAAGAGCCAGACGCCGAGGCCGAGGGCGGCGGCGCCGCCGAGGACGCCTCCCGAGACGAGGAGGTTCTTCTTCACGTCGGGGCCGATCGGCGTCGGCTTCGCTGCGTAGTCCGTGCGGGCCATGAGGTCCTTCAGCAGGCTCGCGTGCGCGCCGAAGCCGATCTCGACGCCCTCGACGCCGCTGTGGTTGACGCCCACCACGCGTCCATCCATGTCGAGGAGCGGCGAGCCCGAGGACCCCGGCCCCGCGGCGATCGAGTGCTGCACGAAGGGGCCCTGCGTGAGGTTGCCCACGCGAGCGTTGCGCTTCTTCCACTCGTCCGGCATCTCGCTCCGGATGGCCGACAGCGTCCCGAAGAAGACGCTGCCCCCGAAGCCCATCGGGCTGCCCATGAGCATGATGCGCTGGCCGTCGTGGATCGACTCCAGCGGGGCGACGGGCAGCGCGGGGTAGCCGCTGCCCTCCACCCGCACGAGCGCGACGTCGTGGACGGGGTCGTCGGAGAGGACGCCGAGCACGCGCACGCTCCGCCCGTCTCGGAGCACCGCGAACATGGGGTAGTCGGCGCCGGCGACGACGTGGTGGTTGGTCGCGACGACGCCGTCCTCGCGGACGAAGAACCCGGTCCCCTGGCGCCCCGTCCGATCGCGGTCCTTCTCGACGAGCTGCACGACGGAGGGCCCGACGGCGGCGACCAGGCGCTTCTCGCGCGCGTCCTCCTGCGCGGCCGCGGGCGACGCCACCACGAGCGCGGCCAGGCCCGCCACCGCCGCGATCCGCGCTCGATGCCCCATGGGGAGCTTATACGGGTGGGTGGGGCAGCTTTCCAGCGGTCTCGCGTGCGGTGAACCATCGACGTGATCGCCGTCCACGCTCCGCGGTCACCACGACGACCAGGGACTTCGACGTGCGTCGAGGTCGCCGTCGAGGCCCGGGCTCCGATGGCGCGGGTGGCGGGGCGGGCTCAGTCCGTGGTGGCGTCGGCCGGCCCGGCGTCGCCGCCGCTCCCGCTCCCGCGGAGGTAGACGCGGGCGAAGCTGATCACCTTGCCGGGCTCGGTGGTCACGTTGCCGGTGTACGTGAAGCCGTCGGAGGAGGCGGGGTAGGGGACGAAGGTGCACGTCGGGTGCTGCGCCTTCAGCTTCAGCGGCACGCCCGTCGGCAGGTTGTAGATCACCGCCGAAGGCGACTCCTCGGCCGCGATCGTCGTCTCCTTGCTCGGCAAGCCCCCGCGCGGGTAGACGATCTTGCCCGCCGCAGGCTCGATCGTCACCGTCGCGCCGTCGACCGACGGGCACCCCTCTTTCGGATAGACGCGCAGCGTGAGGATGCCCTTCTGCGCGTCGAGATCGGGGATCGAAGCGGCGAGGAGCGACGCGAGGATGTCGCTCAAGAACGACGTGTCCTTGCGGTCGGTGTCCTCCGCGATCGACCACTCCTGCTCGATGAGCTTGTAGAAGCCGGGCTTCTCGACGGTCATCGAATACGGGATGCCCTTCGGCACCTGGATCGCGTACAGCCCCGCGTCGTCGGTCGAGGTGCGGCTGCCCGCGCTCGTCGCGACGATCGCGCCCTCGACGGGGGCGTTCTGGCGCGCGACCACGATCTGGCCCCGCTGGGTCACCGGCACCGCGCCCGGGACGTCGATGGTGGAGCTCTCGAAGCCGGGCGAGTCGCTGGCGACGGAGGCGTCGGCGGGCGCGGCGGGATCGTCGTCCCCGCAGCCGGCGGCGTAGGTGGGCAAGAGGCACAGCGCCACCCCGACGGGGCCGAGCGCGACGACGAAGCGGTGACGCATCCCCTCAGCGTAGTCGCCTACGGCGCCCGCGCGAGCGGGTTTCTCGCGCCACGCGGTCGGAGGGCGGCGGGATCAGGCCGCGCGGGCGCGGACCGCGGCGGCGGGCCGGAGGGCCGGCAGGCGCTTGCCCGCGAGGCTCGCCGCGAGCGCGAGGCCGGCGAGCGTGAGCCGCATGCGCCGCGCGTCGACGAAGCCCTCGCGGTCGAGCTGGGTCACCATCGCCCGGACCTCGGGCTTGCGCACTCGCAAGGCGCGGGCGACGTCGACGAGCGAGAGGGTGGCACCTCGAAGCTGCGCTCGGCCGAGGGCACGGAGCACGTGCGCGGCGAGGGCCTTCGGGTCGATGGGGGTGGCAACGGGCGTGACCATGGGGGTACGTGTAAACCACACCTTGTGTAGACTGCAAGCACAAAGGCCCACCATCACCCCCAGGCGCGCCACCGCCCGAGACTCGGGTATCATCGGCCCATGAGCGCCGAGCCCCTGGATCGCGTGAGCCCCACCCGCCGTCCGCCGGGCAAGCCCGCGGGCACCCAGCGCTGGTCCGAGCTGCTCTTCGTGCACTGGACCTTCGATCCCGAGGCGGTGCGCAAGCTCGTGCCCGCGCCCCTCGAGCTCGATCTCTGGGACGGCCGGGCGTACGTCGGCCTCGTCCCGTTCCGGATGGAGGCGGTGCGCTCGTCGTGGATGCCGAGCGCGCTCGCCCTCGACTTCCTCGAGACCAACGTCCGCACGTACGTGCACTACCGCGGCGAGCCCGGCGTCTACTTCTTCTCGCTCGAGGCGAGCTCTCGGCTCGCGGTCAAGGTCGCGCGGGTGGGCTGGGGCTTGCCCTACTTCTTCGCCGACATGCAGGTATCCGAAGCGGGAGGGCGCGTGGACTACCGCTCGAACCGCAGAGGCTCACCGCCCGGGCGCGTCCGCGCGAGCTACGAGCGCGGCGAGCGCCTCGGCCCGTCGAGGGAGGGGACGCTCGAGTTCTTCCTCCTCGAGCGCTACCTCCTCTTCTCCGAGCGCGGGGGCGCCATCCACAAGGGCCAGGTGCACCACGTCCCGTACCCCGCCGAGCGGGTGACGAACGTGAAGGTCGAAGAGACGCTCCTCGCCGCCGCGGGTCTGCCCGCCCACGAGCCCGAGCCCGCCACCGCCCACTTCTCCCCGGGGGTCGACGTGGAGGTGTTCGGGCCCTGGCCGGTGCGCTGACGCGCCGCTCGTCGCTCCCTCAAGAGCTGCCCAAGAATGGGCAGCTCTTGCCTGTTCATCTCGGGGAGGCTCGCGCCTCCCCGCCCTGGAAAAGCGTGGTTTTCCAGGGTTCCCACCCCACCCGTGCGCGACGCCGGCGCGCCTGACGAGGTGAACGAAATCGAATTTCGGTCACCTCTTCAGGGCTCGAAGCGGCGACGCCCGAGCTTGTTCTTCTCCATCTCCTGCTTCGACGCGTTCGCGACGTCGCCGATGACGAAGGGGAGCTCGACGGCCTGGTTCTTCGCCCAGAGCTTGTAGAGGTCGGAGTAGTGCGGCGAGGTGGGATCGAAGATCTCACCGCCGGGGATGATGTTCCGGCTCACCGGGCCCTTGTCCTTGTCGAGCTCGGAGACGAAGCGGATCGCGGCGCCGGACCCGTAGGCGTACGTGCGCGGCGTGCCGCCCACGTCCTCGCCGATGCCGTGGCTCGCGACGTCCACCGTGCCGTCACCGCCATGGCGCCCGATCTTGTCCTGCGAGAGCGGCGGCGACGCCGGGAGGAAGAAGTTCGGCTGGGTGGTGTGGAGCTGGCCCCAGCGCCACTTGGTGGCGTCGGCGCCGAGCGTCGGGTGCGCGAACATCCACTCGAGCGCCTTCACGACCGCCTTGGCGGCGATGAACGCCTTGTCCTCGGTGGTGCCGCCGGTGGTGATGTCGTCGAAGAGGACGGCGCCGGTCTTGAGCTTGGTGGGATCCTTCACCAGGTTCGCCATCAGCTTGAGGCCGTGCGAGCGGTCGAGCGTCTGCCCCAGCTCGGCGAGCTCGTCGCCGAGGGTCGCGTTCGCGAACTTCGTGACCCACACCGCCATGATCAAGGTCGCCTGCGAGTCGGCGATCTGGGCGGCGGTGGGGTTGTCGCCCGCCTCGCCCGACGGGGTGTCGAACGTCCAGCCCGACACGAGCGTGCGCGCGGTCGCGAGGTAGCCCTTCACGTTCGCGTTGGTGCCCGCGAGGAGCGGGGCGAGGGCGGGGTTCGTGCCGGGGGTCGCGTTCTCGTCGGCGAGGGCCTTGGCCGCGTCGAGGAACGTCGGGGCGAAGACCTTGCCCCAGTTGGTGATCGCGTCGGCCTGGATCGAGCTCATCGCGTCGCGGTCGAGCTTCTTTCCGCCGGCGGTCGCCTCGGTGATGCGCTGGGTGATGCGCGAGGCGCGCGTGCCGGGATCGTACGCGGTCGCCGCGAGGTAGAGCGGCGAGCCGCCGATCTCGGGCTGGTTCATCGGATCGTTGCCGTCGGTGACGCCGAGCGGATCGGCGTTGGCGGTGACGAGGTAGCCCTTCGCCGGGTTCTTCGCGTGGGGCGCGAGCTTGGGATCGAAGTAGCCGTTCCACTCGGCCGAGCCGTCGCCGGGGAGGACCTTCCACGGCTTCGAGGTCTTCGGGCGCTTCGGGATGCGGATCGCCTGGGTCCAGGCGATGTTGCCCTCCACGTCGGCGAACACCCAGTTCTGCCCGCCGTGGGTGAAGTGGTCCTCCACCGCCTTCACCGCCTCGTCGACGTTGTTCGCGGTGGTGATGCCGTACACCGCGCGCAGGAGCCGGCCGGGCTCGTAGCCGGTGTACCGGATCGACAGCTCGCTCGCGCCGAGCGGGTTCACGCCGCCGGTGCCGTCCTGCCGGGGGACGATCGGGCCGTGGTGGGGCACGTCGTAGAACGTGATCTTCTTGGTCTCGGTGAACTGCCCGAGGAGGCCCACCTTGAAGCTCTCCTCGCGCGGGACCAGCTTGACCGGGCTGCCCTTGAACGAGACGCACTTGTCGGCGCCGCAGTCGGAGACCGTCTCCTGGTAGACGTCGGTGACGTCGATGTAGTTGACGGTGGAGCCCCACGAGAGCTTCTTGCTCTGGCCCAGTGTGATGAGCGGGATACCGGGGAACTGCACGCCCATCGCGTCGTACCCGTCCTTCGTCGACAGGTGCACGAGGTAGAAGATGGCGGGGTTCGGCAGCGACAGGTGGGTGTCGTTGGCGACCATCGCCTTGCCGGTGGCCGACAGCGAGGGGGCGATGACCCAGTTGTTCGAGCCCTTGGAGGGGTCGTTCTTGCGGTCGAGGCCCAGGCCCGAGACCGACCTCATCGCGCCGTCGTAGAGGGCGAGCGCCGAGGCCGCGCTCGGGCCCTTCTTCTTCTTGCCGTCGTTCTTCTTGAGCTTCGAGGGCGAGACGGCGGCGACGGGGTTGCCCGCGTCCTTCCAGCCGTCGACGGTGTGCGTCGCCTCGAAGGGCGCGAAGCGGAAGTAGTCGTCGGTGAAGCCCGCGCGGGGGTTGCCCGCCGGGAACTTGGCGGCCTCGGCCGCGTCGAAGGCGCTGTGGCGGATCTCGCTCTCGGCGTCGAAGGCGAGGGAGAACGCCTGGAGCTCGGCCATCACCAGCGAGTCGACCTCGGTCCAGTCGGTGACCGAGCGGTTGTCGTAGAAGGCCGAGATCGCCTCCGGGAGCTTGTATTTGCCCGCGCGCAGATCCTTGATCCACATGTTCACGCCGGCGGTGAAGCTCTTCAGGATCGCGACCGCCTTCTGGTCGATGGGGTCGGTGGACGCGGTGAGCGCCTTGTACGTCGCCTCGGCCGTCGCCTTCATGTGGTGGGTGCGGTAGCTGATGTCGCCGCCGATGACGGCCGTGCTGACGCCTCCGACGATCTCCGAGAGCGTGCCCGACGCCTGGCGGCGCCCGAAGTCCATCTCCATCCAGCGGTCCTGCGCCATCACGTAGCCCTCGACGAACGTCGCGTCGGGGAGGTTCGCGGCGTAGATGTGGGGGACGCCCGCGGTGTCGCGCACGATGTCGACCGGGCCCGAGAGGCCGGCGCCCTTGATCGTCTCCTGGATCGGGAGCTCCTCGATCGGCGTCGGGCCCGCGGGGCCTCCGTCGCCGGCGTCGGCGCCGCCGCCGGTGCGCGGGGACAGCGCGCTCGTGTCGTCGATGCACGCGGCGAGGGTCAGGGCGACGAAGGGAAGCACGGACAAGACGGGCTTTCGCATGGCCCCTTCTATAGCGAGATTTGGCCCTCCCGGCCACGGGCACCTCCACGAACGTGACGCGGCGGCCGGGCGGGCCTATGCTCCCTGGCGATGGACGAACCCTGCCCCTCGTGCGGCGGCGCCGGCGGCGGCCCCTTCGGCCCCGCGGGCAGCGCCTGGGACGACGAGTCGTGGGTGTGCCCGCGCTGCGAGGGCACGGGCGCGCTGGTCGTGGCCGGCGAAGGCCGAGGCTCGGTGCGGCCGGGCCTCGCCAAGGCGTCCCCGGGCGCGGAGGGCGCCGAGATCGCGCCGCGGCGCGCGGCCGGCGACGAGTAGGCGCGCGGCTCTCTAAGGCTGCGTCGTCGACTTGAGCCAGCCGAAGATCGGCACGAGCGACCTCGTGAGGCCCGGCGCCTTGTCCTCGGCCGCGGCGAGCTTCACCTTGGCGGTCGCGTCCACGATGACGCCGTCGGTCGCGCCGTCTTTGGCGTGAGGGACGATCTTCACGTCGATCTTGAGCTTGCCCTTCTCGAGCACCTTCCCCGCGAGCCAGTGCCGGTACTCGCTCGTGTTGACGAGGCTGATCGCCGCCGCGCCGTCGCTCTGCTTGGCCGTGGCGCGCACGTCGAGCTCGACGCCGCCGTCGAGGGTGAGGTGCGCGTTCAAGGTGCGCGTGCCGCCGCTCTCGTCGTCGTCGGTGACGCGGGCCGCCGTGAAGGGCTTGTTGCCCTCGCCGTCCTCGATGTCCTTCCACTTCGCGACCTTGAGGAGCTGGGTCGACACGGCGGTGACGGTGCGCCCCTTCAAGAAGCCCACGAGGCGCGTGCGCGCCGACTCGGACTCGGTGGGCGCGCTGCTCGACTCGATCTTGGTGCCGTTCTTCACGACCGCGTCGTATTCGGTGAGCGCGTCGGAGGACGCCTCGTCGTCCGCGGCTTCGGACGCGCAGCCCGCGGCGAGCGGCAGGGCGAGGGCGGCGAGGAGGGCGAGCGCGGCGGAGGTCGAGGAGCGCGTCATGTAGGGCTCTAGAGCACGGTGTGTGCCAATGTGCTCATATTGATTTCATTGAAGAAAAGACAGCTCCCCGGTGGTGGGTGGCCCGCGTCGGCGGGCCTCGGGGGATCCGGACGCGCCGCGCGGGCGATCGGATCGTTCGTGGTCACTTCCAGTCGAACGGGGGCGTGCACTCGCGGACGCCGCGGCCCGACGCGAAGCAGCCGGTCGACCAGGCGTCGGCGCCGGGCAAGAGCCCGTTCAACACCGCGCAGCGGGGCTGGTCCTTCGGAGAGCGCGCGCTCCGCGCGCACGCCGCGGCCGCCTGCGAGCGCTGGCTCACCGCGAAGACGCAGGCCTCTTCGAGATCGCGACCGCACTGCGTCCGGTCGACGCACGCCGCCACCTCGCCGGCCCAGTCGGCGCGCCACGCCGGCTGCGGCGGCGGCGCCATCGCGTCGCAGCGGCGGAAGCACGCGGGCCCTCCGCCGCCCTCGGTGCACCGCGCCTGACGGCGGCACTCGGCCTGGCAGAGGATCGCGCCGGGGTTGCCCACCGCGGGCGGAGGTGGCGGCGGCGGCGCGGGCCGCGACGAGCCGCTGTCGCCGCACGCCGCGGCGGCGAACGCGAGCGCGAGGCCGATCAGGGCAGCACGAACGTCTGGCTCGAGCACTCCTTCTTCGCGTCGTCGGCGGTCTTGTACTTGTCGCTCGGGAAGTACCCGTTGGTCTGCTTCGTGCCGCTCCCGAAGGTGCTCTGGCAGCCGCCGAGGGAGCCCTTGGTGTCGCACGGGCCGTCGTCCTGGAACGAGCCCGCGCCCTTCGCGGCCGTGAGGGTGGAGCAGGTCGCCTGCATCGTCGGTCGCTCGCTCGGGTTGGTTCCGCGCCAGTCGGTGCACTGGGGCTCCTTGGGACGTAGATCGCATCGTGCGTCGCTCGCTCCGAGCGGATTGTCGCACGCCGCGAGGCCGAGGAGCAGCACGCCGAAGAGGGCACGACGACGCATCCTCGAGAGGGTAGCGGCCGGCCTCCCCGCGAGGCCCCGCATGACCCTGCGGCCGCGCCGGACGCCGCGCTCGCGGCGGCTCAGCCGGCGGGGAAGAAGCCGTGGTCGAAGGTGAGCACCACCGGATCGCCCTCTCGAAAGTCGCTGAAGCGGGCCCAGCGCGGCCTCACGCGGAAGTAGGTGATGCCCGCCCAGCCCTCGCGGCCGGGGCCGTCGGGGAAGCGTGCAAAATACACTTGCTTGAGGGCGACCAGCTCGTCGCCGGTGGGCTCGTCGGCGACGCCCTCGATCTGCAGGGTCTGGCCCTCGTCCCAGCCGAGCACGACGGCGACGCGCGGATCGCGCCGCAGGTTCTCGGCCTTGCGGGTGGTGCCGAGGGTGTCGAACACGAGCTCGAGGCGGTCGGTGACGGCGACCCCGATCACGGCGGCCTGAGGGGCGCCCGAGGGCGACACCGAGGCCTCGACCGCCCACTTGGGCGTCCGCGCGAAGGCGACGAGATCCGCGAGGTTCATGGGGCGAGGATACCTCGGCTCGGCGAGATCGGGGTCGCGCGGTCGCCGGTTTTCAGGCAAGAAGGGGCGGTGCCCTCCGCCGCGCGCCGCACCGAGCTCGCCGTCGCTGCCCTCCTCGCGGCGGGCGGCGCGATCGCGGCGTGCGGAGGGCCGTCGCCCGCGCGCCCCGCGCCGAGCGCGGTCGTGAGCGCGCCCGTCGCCGAGGCGTCGGCGCCCGACGCGGGCGCGCCGCGAGCCTCCGCCGACGCCGACCGCTACTGCGGCTACGTGCGCGCGCTCGAGGCCGCGCTCGAGGGCGGACCCAAGGCCGCGCGCCGCGGCGAGGCCGAGATCCGCGCGACCGCGGCCGCGCTCGCGGCGGAGCGCGGCGTGTCGGACGAGGCTGTGCGCCGCGGCGAGGCCGACCGCGCCGTCGCCGACCGGTGCGGCCGCCCGAGCCTCGTGGTCGCCGCCG
>JAEUKG010000553.1 GCA_016794325.1 Myxococcales bacterium
GACCGCGCCACGACGCCGACCGCCAGGACCGCGGCCGCGACCCCAAGGCCGATCACGAGCGGCCGCCGAGACCGCCCGCGCTCGGCCGGGTCGCCCTTCGGAGGCGGAGGCTCGGCCTTCGGCGCCGCGGCGGAGCCGACGACCGCGGTGGCGGCGCGCGACGGAGCGGCCTCCACGCGCCGGACGATCGCCGCGCGCCGCTCGAGCTCGTCGCCGCAGCGCTCTTCGACCAGCCGGGCGACGTCCGCCGCCGCGGCCGCGGGCGCGGCCTGCTCGAGCGCGTCCGCCATTTCGGCGCCGGTCATGAACCGGCGCCGTTGATCGCGCTCGATCGCGGTGCGCGCGACCCGAGCGATCGGCTCCGGGAGCTCCAGGAGCAGCGCGTCGAAATCGGCCGACGACGTCGGCGGCGAGGGCGCGATCGCGGAGACGAGCACCGCGCCCGCCGCCCACACGTCGGAAGTGCGGCTCACCGGCAAGCCGGTCGCCTGCTCCGGGGCCATGTAGAGGGCCTTCCCCTTCACGACTCCGGTCGCGGTCCGCTGCTCCCGACCCGTCGCCTTCGCGACGCCGAAGTCCACGATGCGCGCGAGCCCGTCGACGCCGACGAGGACGTTCTCGGGCGAGACGTCTCGGTGGACGACGCCCAGGCTCCGGCCCGCGGCGTCTCGCGCCTCGTGCGCGGCGTGGAGGCCGCGGAGCGCGTCGATGACGATCCGCGCCGCGACCGCAGCGGGGACGGGCCCGCGCTCGCGAAGATCGGCGAGCGAAACCCCCTCCACGTACTCCATCACGAGGAGGGATCGCCCCTCGTCGAAGACGATGTCCAGGGCGGAGACCAGGTTCGGGTGCCGAAGGCGCGCGCCGAGTCGGGCCTCGTCCTCGAACGCCTCGGCGTAGAAGCCGGTGCCGAGTCGGTCCTCGCGCAGGCACTTGATCGCGACCACACGAGAGAAGCCACGGGCGGCGACGAGCCGGCCGACGTGGACCGTCGCCATCCCCCCCCGCGCGAGCTCGTCCCAAACCTCGTAGCGACCGACGACGCGCGGCTCGACGACCTCCACACCGTCAGTGTAGCGCGGGCCCGAGCGGGGCGCAGGGGACGCGCTCATGGCCGACACACGCTGAGCGCGGGCGGCGCGCCGATCGAGTCGCAGGTCATCCCCGCGGGGCAGCCCTGTTCGTCTCGGCGTGCGCAGAGCTGAAGCTCGCCCGCCGAGCACGCCGACGCGCACCGAGCGACGCCAGACTTGTCGTCGAGGCAGCAGACCGCCCCGACTCCACCGTTGCAGTCCCGCCGCTCGGTGCAGGCGACCCAGAGGGCCGCGCCGGGCTCGCACGCGGTGGCCGACGAGCACCTCCCGCCTCCGTCGTAGTAGGCGCAGCATCCCTCGCCGGCGCTGCAGTGGTGCGCGGCGCAGAGGACCGCCGACCCGCCTCCGCGCTTCGCGTCGTCGTCCGCGCGCGAATCCGCGTCCTGCGCCGCGCCGCCGTCGCGAGGCGGTGGCGCCCCGCCCATGAGATCGGACCAACCCGACACGACGGTGCATGCGCCGATGGCGGAGCCGCTGGCCACGACGAACGCCACGACCGGCACCCTGGACCGCACCCGCCGATCGTAGCGCAGCGAGGGCCTCGCGCGATCGGCGAACGACGCGCGGTCCACCTTCACGTCCGCTGAAGGCGGATCGTGTAGCTGGCCGCCGCCCCGCCGCGCGCGCGGATCGTCAGGAGGACGGTCTGCGCCGCCGAAGAGCACGTCGCGCCCACGACGTGGCTGGCGGCGACGCCCGTCGCGGCCCCCGTGACCGAGACCTCGACGGGGCTGGACGCCTGGACCGCGTAGCCGAGCCATTGACCGGCCGACAGCTTCACCTTGATCACGTCGACGTCCGCGCCGCTGACGGATCCGCAGTGGCGATCCGCGGTCGTCGCCGCGACCGCCGGCGAGTCGTTGGGCTCCGTCTCGGTGACGCCCGGGCACGCGCCACCGAGCCCGAGGGCGCCGGGCACGCCGTTTCCTTGTTGGCAGGTGAGGACGCCGTCGAGACGCGCGTCCTCGCCCGGCGCGCCGGAGCCGGCCGCCGCGTCCGGGGCGCCGGCCCCGCCACCATCCCCCGCCGGCGCTCGCGGCCCCGAGGGATCGGCGCCGGTGCCTGCCGGGGCGGCGGGCGCGCCGGGGGAGCCGCTCGTGGGTGCAGCCTCCGGCTCGTCGCCGGCTTCGGTGGTGTAGGCGCCGCTGCAGGCGGTGACGAACGTGGCGAGCGCGACGACGGGAGCGAACTTGTGCATCTCGAACCTCCGGCACGAGCGCACTGCAGCGGTCGTGCCGCCCCGATCGACGCCGAAACGGCGACGTTCGACGGCGGCAGCGGCGTGGCCTGGTGCGAAGTACGCCTTCGCAGTCCTGGTGTCCGCGATGTTCGATCATCCCCAGGATCCCGCGCCTGTCGACGGCTCGAACCGCGGCACGACCGGTGCAACGTGGTCACGGCGCGCCCACCGGCGCAACCAGCCAGGAGCCATCGATGACCAAGAAGCCCTTCGCACTGCTCGCCGCGTTCGCCCCCATGTTCGTCAGCGTCCAGAGCGGATGCGCGTCCGACGGCGCCGGCGCCGGAGAGCGCGTCCGGAGCGAAGCGGCGCCGCTCAACGCCGTGTCGGCCTCGCTGTGGCCGTTGCGCGGGGGCACGGCCACCATTCGCGTGTGCTGGGAGCCGCTGCAGATGGGCGGAGAGACGTTCCCGCTGCCCGCGTACGCGCCCGACGTCGACGCCGTCCTCGCCGTCCGGAAGCGTTGGGTCCGCGAGGCCGCCGAGAAGGAGTGGAACGGGCGCACGGTCCTCCGCTTCGTCGGGTGGGGCGAGTGCACGGGCCCCGCCGACGTGCACCTCGTCCCGACGTCCTCGGCGGTGATGCCCGCCTGCCTCGACACGCGCGGCGGCTACTGCGTGGAGGAGATCGGCGCCAAGATCCGCGGCAAGCGCGTGTTCCTGAACCTGATGTTCGGCGACGAGGTCATCTACAACTCGCGGTACCGCCTGGCCGCCGGCGACAAGGCCCTCGCGAAGAACGCCATCGCCTACTGGTATGCGCCCGCCCTGTGCGTCTCCCTCGGTCGCGCGGCGGAGGCCAGGACGGCCACCGCCCAGGATTTGTCGGCCTTCCAAGCGGCACACGAGGACTGTCTCAAGCTCCAGGCGCTCCACGAGCTCGGCCACGTGGCCGGCTTCGCCCACGAGCAGTACCGCGACGACGTGACCGACGCGTGCGTCGCCGCGCTCGACGGCAACGTGGACCGCCCCGAGGACGAGACCGCCGGCGATCTGGCGCTCGGACCGTTCGACGCCGAGTCCGTCATGAGCTACTGCCGGAAGCGAACCGCCGCCGTGATTTCCGCCCAGGACGCCTCGCAGACGAACGACGTCTACGCGCGCCTCGCGCCGCGGGAGGCGAGCGACGCCGGAGCACCGGTGGACCCGCGAGACGACGGCGACGACGGCGACGACGGCGACGACGCCGGCGTCGCGAAGAAGCGGCCCCGGCCGACCTCCGAGGCGCCGCGTGGCTGTTCGATGTGAGGGCATCCGCGCGCGTTCACTCTCGGAGCCCGAGGCAAGAGAGCGAGAGCGCGCGCGACGAGGCCCCGTCGTTCTTCACGAAGTCGAAGTGACCGAAGGCCCCCCGCCCCCGCGACGCCGCCCTCCACTCGACGAACGCGAGGTCGTCGACGTCGAGCGTGACGTCGCCGCGGGCCTGGTCGAAGCCGACGTAGAGGAGGACCATGTTGGCGCGCCCCGAGGCACCGAGCTCGGGCGCGTCGAGCGGGAGGTCGACGGTCGAAAACGCCCCCTCCGCGACCTCGGGCAGCTCGAGCTCCACCTTCCCCACCGTCTCCGACTCCGGGTCTTCCGTCGGGTTCGTGTCGTCGAAGTGGTAGAGCACGGCCCTCACGAACGCGCGCGCCTTGCCCGAGCGGCGCACGGCGGCGCGCACCGAAAACGTCGGGTCGGCGTCGAGCGGCGACCCGCCCTTCGCGTACACGCGGTGACGGTAGAGCGGGATTCGCGCGACGGGCCGCACCGTCGGCGACGTCGAGTCGCCCGGCGAGCGCGCGAGGTGGAGGTACCCTCGCCCCGTCGCCGCCGCGCCGTGCGCGATGTCCGCGCGGCACGCCCCCGCTTGCGATCCGAGCTTCCAGTGCGCCCCGCCGCTGGCCGTCCCCACGAGCTCTGGCTCGAAGCGCCCCCACCCGAGGAGATCGCGGCCGACCGACACCCCGACGGGCGCCCCGCCGCCGAGATCGTCGCGGCACAACGCCGCGACCGGGATGGGCGCGATCGAGCGCGCCGGCACCGTGACCGCGAGCGGGGCCGGGCGCGAGGGCTCCGCGACCACGCGAGCGGAGCTCCCCTCGATGACGAGCTCGGCGGGCACGATCCCGTCGTCACCCTCGAGGGCGTACGCGCGCACCGCGCCGTCGGCGTCGCGATCCGAGCGCGCGCGCGAGATGCTCCGCTCCCAGAGGCGGAGGAGCGTGCGACGCGCCGCAGCGCCGGTCGCCGGCCGCGGGACGTAGTCGTCGATCTCCACGGGGACGAGCCTCGCTTGCACGAGGCTCCTCCCCTCCCACACCGTCCGCAGCATCACGCTCGAGAACGTGGCCAAGAAGTCCTGATCGAACACGAAGTTGCCGAGGCTGAAGGCGATGAGCTTGCCCTTGTAGAAGCCGAGGCCCTGGAGCACGTGCGGGTGGTGGCCGATGACGACGTCGGCGCCGGCGTCGATCGCGCGCTTCGCGACCGCGACCGCGGCGCGCCCGGGCGCCTCCTGGAACTGGAAGCCCGCGTGGAGCTGGACCACGACCACGTCGCCGGCCGCGTGCGCCTTCGCGATCGCGTCGGCGGACGCGGCGTCGTCCCACGGCTGGGCGCCGCCGTGTCCGCGACGCTGCACCCAATCCTGCATTTCGGGATAGACCGCGGCGAGCGAGCCCCAGGCCCCCGCCACGCCCTCGGGGGGCGCGCTCTTCACAGCGCCGAGGAACGTCGCCCACGCGGCGCCGATGCGGCGCGGCTCGGCGGGGACGTCGACCTGGACGCCCTTGAAGCCCCAGGTTCGCGTGCCGTACTGGAACGCGTCCTTGGGATCGACCGACGGCGGCGGCGGCGTCGACGCGCTGGGATAGCTGTCGTTGACGAAGTCGCCGTCGACCGTGGTGTACGCGAGGACGGAGACCTTGGCGCCGCGCGTCTCGGCGCGCAGCGACGGGGAGGGGCTCACGTCGGGCGACGCGCCGGTGAAGTGAAGGCCGCGCGCGCGCAGCGCCGCGAGCGTGTCGCCGACGCCGACGTCGAGGAAGTCCCGCTGGTGGTTGTTGGCGAGGCCGATGGCGTCGGGCTCGAGGTCGGCGATCCCCGCGAGCGCGCCCGGCCGCGTGCGCAGGATGAAGCGCTTGCCGGGGTAAGCCTCGGCGCGGTCCGTCACCACCGTCTCGAGGTTGAGCGTCCGCACGTCGGCGGCCGCGTAGACGTCGCGCACCGCGGCGACGACCCGGCGCGCTCCTCCCTCGACGTCGGACTTCGGC
>JAEUKG010000562.1 GCA_016794325.1 Myxococcales bacterium
GGCGGCGGACGGCCCGTCGAACCTCGGCCACACGTGCGTGAAGGGGCGCTTCGCGCACCAGTACGCGCAGGCCGCCGACCGCCTGACCTCGCCGATGATCCGTCGCCCCGACGGGAGCCTGCGTAACGCGAGCTGGGACGAGGCGCTCGGGCTCGTCGCCGCAAAATTCCGCGAGATCAAGGCCAAGCACGGGCCCGACGCCCTCGCCGCGATCAGCTCGAGCCGCTGCACCAACGAGGAGAACTACGTCCTCCAGAAGCTGATGCGGGCGGCGGTCGGCACGAACAACATCGACAACTGCTCCCGCGTCTGCCACTCGCCGACGTCGCTCGGCCTCATCCGATCGCTCGGCGAGTCGGGGGGCACGAACTCGTTCGAGGACATCGACCTCACCGCCTGCATCTTGCTCACCGGCGCGAACCCGACCGAGGGCCACCCCGTGGTCGGCGCGCGCATGAAGGAGGCGGTGCTCCGCGGCGCGAAGCTCGTGGTGATCGATCCCCGCCGGATCGAGCTCGCGGCGATGGCGGACGTCTTCCTCCAGCTGCGGCCGGGCACGAACGTCGCCGTCTACAACGGGCTCGCCCACGTGCTCGTGCGCGACGGGCTCGTCGACCGCGCCTTCGTCGAGGCCAAGGCCGACGGCTACGACGCGTACGTCGAGCACCTCGCCGGCTACGATCCGAAGCGCGTCGAGGCGATCAGCGGCGTGCCCGCGCGCGACCTCGAGCGCGCCGCCCACCTCTACGCCGCGCACCCGCCGGCGGCGATCTTCTACGGCCTCGGCGTGACCGAGCAGGCGCAGGGCGTGTCGGGCGTGCGAACGCTCGCCAACCTCGCGATCTTGACCGGAAATTTCGGCAAGCGCGGCGCGGGCACGAACCCCCTGCGCGGGCAGAACAACGTGCAGGGATCGTCGGACGTGGGCGCCCTGCCGACGTACCTCACGATGTATCGCTCGACGGGCGACGACGAGGTGCGCGGCGAGTTCGAGCGCGCGTGGGGCGTCTCCATCCCCAAGGAGCGCGGCCTGATGATCCCCGAGATGTTCCAGGCGGCGATCGACGGCAAGCTCAAGGGGATGTACGTCTTCGGCGAGGACATCGCCCAGACGGATCCCAACGTCCACCACGTCGAGAAGGCGCTCCGATCGCTCGAGCTCCTCGTGGTGCACGACATCTTCGAGAACGCGACCGCGGCCCACGCCCACGTGATCCTCCCCGGCTCGAGCTTCCTCGAGAAGACGGGCACGTTCACCAACGCCGAGCGGCGCGTGCAGCTCGTGCGGGAGGCGGTGGCCCCGCCGGGCAACGCGCGCCGCGACATCGACGTGCTCTTCGAGCTCTCGGCGGCGCTCGGCTATCCCATGCCGCACAACCACCCGTCCGACGTGATGGACGAGATCGCGTCGCTCACCCCGCAGATGCGGGGGATCGACTACGCCCGGCTCGGCGTGCGAGGGCTGCAGTGGCCGGTGCCCGACAAGGAGCACCCCGGCACGCCGGTGCTCTACGAGGGCGGGTTCGCGACCGCGAGCGGCCGCGCCAACCTCTTCGCGACCGACTGGGAGCCGCCGGGCGAGTCGGCGTCGGATCGCTTCCCGTTCATCCTCATCACCGGGCGCCAGCTCGCCCACTACAACTCGGGGACGCAGACGCGGCGCACCGGCAACCTCGAGCTCCAGGGCGAGGACCTCGTCGAGATCCACCCCGCCGACGCCGCGCGGCTCGGCGTGGCCCACGGCGACAAGGTCGAGGTCGAGAGCGCGCGGGGCCAGGTCACGACGCACGCGTGCGTCACCACCCGCGTCGCGCCCGGCAACGTCTTCCTCTCGTTCCACTTCCCCGAGGTGAAGACGAACCTCCTCACGAGCGGCAACGCCGATCCGCTGGTGAGCTGCCCCGAGTACAAGGTCACCGCGGTCGACGTGCGCCGCGCCTCGGGCCCCGATCCCGATCGGCCGGCGATCGCTCGCGGCTTCCGGCAGGACGCGTTCGACGACGTCTGATGCCGCGCCCGCCCGTAGAGGAGGTCCGGGTCCACCGCTACGCGGGGCCCGGCGGGAGCTCGGCCGCGGACGCGGTCGTGGTCGAGGAGCCGCTCGAGATCCGCGTGTCGGGCGACACGGTCGCGATCACGATGCGCACGCCGGGGCACGACCGCGAGCTCGCGCTCGGCTTCCTGTTCGCGGAGGGCATCGTGGCGTCGCTCGCCGACGTGTCGGCGGTCGCGCACTGCGGCCGCACCGGGGACGAGGGGCGCGAGAACACGATCGAGGTGACGCCCGCGCCCGGGGCCCGGGTGGACGTCGATCGGGGAGCGGTCGAGGCGCGCCGCGGCACGCTCACCACGTCGTCGTGCGGGATCTGCGGCCGCAGGACCATCGAGGATCTGCTCGCGCGCGCGGCCCCGCTGCCGCCGGGCCCGAGCGTGCACCCGGGGGCGATCTCCGCGGCCGGGCGCCGGCTGAGGGGCGAGCAGCCGACCTTCGGGCGCACCGGAGGGTGCCACGGCGCGCTCCTCGCGCGCTTCGACGGGACGGTGGTGCGGACGTTCGAGGACGTCGGCCGCCACAACGCGGTGGACAAAGTCGTCGGCGCGTCACTCCTCGCGGGTGAGCTCCCGCTCGCGGAGCACATCCTGCTCGTGAGCGGCCGGGTGAGCTTCGAGATCGTCCAGAAGGCGATCGTCGCGGGTATCCCGGTCGTGGCAGGCGTGTCGGCCGCGAGCTCGCTCGCGGTCGAGACCGCCGCCCGCGCGAACCTCGTCTTGTGCGGGTTCGTGCGCGGCGACGATCTCGTGGTGTACGCCGGCGGCGACCGCGTCTCCAGCGACCCCGGCTGAGCGCGCTCAGCGGCGGACGTAGAGGCGGCCCGACGCGCGGTAGCGGTAGAGGACCGCGGGCTCGCTGCGGTAGTAGACCCAGCCGCGGCTCGTGCGCCGGTACCAGCGCCCGTCGACCCAGTAGGTGCGCTCGCCCTCGTAGACGACGTAGGGGTGGCTCTCGACGACGACGGCGGGCGGCGGAGCGACCACGACGTCGGCGCGGGCGACGGTGACGGTGGCCGGGTGGACGCGGGCGACGCAGCCCGCGGCGAGGGACGAAGAGGCGAGGGCGACGAAGAGCGAAGCGAAGCGGAGACGGGACATCCGAAGAGACCTCCTGCGAGGCTCGTGGTGCAACGCCGGTGCCACGCGCCTGCCCACGAGAGTCCGCGGAGATGCGCGATTTCCGTGAAGAATTCGGCGCCCCGACGGCGGCCGCGCGTGTCCTTGCGACACGCGGCCGCGCCCGAGCTCGCCTCAGAACGCGAGCGTGATGATCGGGCCGAGGGTCTTCCAGTCGGTGCCGGTGATCATCTCGTATTGCGCGCCGAGCCCGACCGCGAGGCGCGGGGTCGGGTGGAGGGTGAAGCCGGCGGAGGCTCGCAGCGCGGCGCCCCATTTCGACTCCGGGCCGAAGTAGCCGGGGCCCGCGCCGCCGCCGAGGTAGGGGGCGAAGATGCTGATCGGGAAGACGAACCGCGCGCCGGGGGTGAGCGTCCACACGAAGTC
>JAEUKG010000607.1 GCA_016794325.1 Myxococcales bacterium
AGTGGACCGCCACCCATCCGATAACAGGCAAGACCGAGACGCGTCCGACCAAGTGGAGGGCGATCCAGGCGATCGTCAACAAGATCGTCGAGGATGAGGCGACGACTGCCGCCGTGAAGTTGCACGGCCAAGGCGCGAAGGACTGACGCCACCGGCTGCCCGCTAATTTGGTCGGCTGCCCGGCAATCCGATGTGGGTGGCCAATTGGCAGGCAAAGCCGAATCGGGGTGGCCCAGGCCACCTCCTCGGAGACCCAGCGGCCGCGGTTCCGCCGGTAACTCCGCGGGTCACACCGGCCCCGTCGTACTTCGCCTGAGTTGGAACAGGACCGCGGGCTCCGCGCCTGGCAGGCCCTGCCGAGCCAATTCGTCGTAGCCCGTCCGCCAGCCCGATACCCGAACCTCTGGCCCGCACCCGAACCTGCTCGCGCTCCCGAACGGTGCGGGTTTCGCGAGCGGGCTCGGGGGCCACGACGGTGGGAGGGTATTTGCGTTCGGACGCGCCGACAGGGCGCCGTGTGTCGTGCACCGGCGTTCGATCTCGTCGGCGGTGACATCGATGGCGGAAGTTCCGACATCAATGTCACTCGGGGAGCGCCGGCTCATCGACAGAGCTTGGCGGTCATCGCGACGCTCCGCAGCTCGACGGCTTGCCGATGATGGTCCTCGTCGAGGAGCTCGAGGACCTGCATGGCGCGTCGAGGCGCTGGAAGCTGAGCATGCGAGCACGTCGGCCACAGCTGGGGTCGAGTCGCCTGCTATCGCCCCGTCGCCGTCGCCGTCGCCGTCAACGTCGACGCCAACGCACGCCAACGCTCACGACAACGTCAACGACGTCGTACTTCGCCTAAGTTAAAACGGGACCGCGGGCTCCGCGCCTGGCAGGCCCTGCCGAGCCCATTCGTCGTAACCCGTCCACCAGCCCGGTACCCGAACCTCTGTCCCGCACCCGAACCCGCTCGCGCTCCCGAACGGTGCGGGTTCGCGAGCACGTTCGCGAGCGGGCTCGGGGGCCACGACGGCGGGAGGGTATTTGCGTTCGGACGCGCCGACAGGGCGCCGTGTGTCGTGCACCGGCGTTCGATCTCGCCGGCTGTGACATCGATGGCGGAAGTTCCGACATCAATGTCACTCGGGGAGCCGCCCCTCATTCGCCGGTCAACTCGAACCCGACGTGATCGCCCGTGGGGTGGAGAGGCCGCGCACTTGGAGGTAGGTCGAGCGCGTGCAGAAGGTAGGCCGGAATCAACACCCGGAAGCCGCCATCGCGGCGCTCGTCGCTCTGCAGCAGGCCGATCCGCTCGCGCTGCTTCGTGGGCAACCGTGCAAGGGGTGGCCAAATCGAGACGAGCTCTTTGCTCCCAAGGACTGGGAGCTCTCGGCTCTCTACGAGCTGCCGTCCGATCCGACGATACGCCTCCGCGACGAAGCCGGCGCAGCTCATGCGGTGCACCTCGGTCCCGTTCCGGTCCTCGATGGAATACTCGGGGATGCACGCGTACTCCGTCTTCACTCCGGAGGCGAGCAGGGTCGTGACCCACGCGTGAAGTCGCTCGACGTCGTCCTCGCCGAGCTCGTCGTCCGCCACGAGGTCGAAGGCGGCGGCCCTCTCGTCGAGCCCGCCCGACTCGGCGTCCCACACGGGCAGCGTCCCTTCGTTGCTCGGCGCAGCATCCTCCCGCACGATGCCGACATGGTGCGGGGAGACAAGCCCAGACTTGGCCACCACGGCGCCACGCCGCACCACGGCCGCGGTGACGGCGCGGATCATCGATCAACCCGCGCGCAGCGCGTCGCCGAGCGCCAAGAGCTCTGCGTCGTGCCGACCGAGGCGCTCGAGGTGATCGCCGACGAGGTCGTGGAGGGCTGGGCGACGCTGTCCGAGGACCAGAGACACGGCTACGAGGCCGGTGTTCGGCGTCCGCGCGATGCTGGCCACGGCCACGGCTGCGGCGAGCGCGATGTTCGGTGCCGACACCAAGAAATCGGCGTCCAGGTATTTGTGAGCCAGCGCATCGACACGCTCGCCGTGCCGACGGGCCGATGGATCCCGCGCGAACACGTTGGCGAGCGCCAAGGCGGCTGCGAGCCGGACGTCGAGCCTCGGGTCGTCGAGGAGCGCGGCCAGCATGGGGGTCGCGTCTCCCCGCGTGAACCCGCCGAGGAGTCGTATCGCCAGGAAGACGGCCTGTCGCGCCTCGGGCTCGGCGCGCGAGACGAGGCGCGCGACGCAAGCGGCCAGCGGCGCGACCCACTTGGCTCGAGCCTCGATGGGGACTTCGAGATCATCCGCGCACGCAAGGAGCGCATCGGTCCAGGCAGGAGGCCGAGCCTGCTCCAGCTCGCGCCGGAGGTACTCGTCCAGCTCGGGCGACCAATCTGCTGCGTGGAGGATCTCCCGAGCGCGGTCGCAGCGAGCGGCGAGTGGGCTTTCGATCGAGCTCGGTGCCGTAGGGCTCAGAGCGGCCAGCCTCGAAGACAGTGAGTACGATGACCGGTACCACGCCATCCGCTGTCCACGAGCCTCGAGGCTGGTGGTCCCGCCTGGCAGGTCTGGTCCACGGGCCGCACCTCGATGATCGTCGTATGCACGCGACTCGAGGCTGGTGGTCCCGGCTGGCACCGAAGGGCTGGCGATGATCGGCAGCGCGTCGTCGTCGCCAGCTCGCTCATACTCCGAGCGAAGCGAGACGGGGAGTGGTGTCGCGCCGGTCGGAATGAGCTGGAGCGTTTTGCGGGCCGTCTCCGCATGCGCACGACGCGTCAGTCCGAGCGCCTTCGCCGGCGGATTGACCAGAAGGTCGGGTCGAATGGCGGGCGCGCTCATGTCGTCGCCGTGACACGCGCGCGCATCCGCTCGAGCAGATCGGCCGCAGCGCCCTCGAGATCCTCGTGCGTGAACAGGCGAACGGCTGGACCGGGGGGGAGTGCGACCGGCGTGTTGTAGTCGAGCTCATGCCGCACGACGAACGTCGGCGGAGCGTGCCGCATGCCCGTGGGGGCGAACGCCACGCGGTCGATGCGGTGGACGTTCCACCGCTCGAACAAGTTCATCGTGGTCTTGCCATCGACGACCACTGGCGTGCTGAGCTGGAACGCCAGGTCCGTCGCGTCGCGGGTGACCGCCTCCGCGATTTCGGGGAGCTTCTCCCGCACGACCACATTGCCGCCCTCGACGGACTCCACTTGCCTCAGGAGGACCAGCCCGAGGGCCAGTCGGTTGCCGTGCTCGGTCGCACGCAGGGTGTGGCGCGCGAGCTCACCGAGCCGCTCGACGCACGCCGTCGCGCCCCCCGCGAGGCTCTGGATACCAGACTCGACGACCTTGGGTCGCGGACCCACCACCACGTCGATGCGGGCCCGATCCTCGGCGAGCTGTACTTGCAGCACCTCCTCGCCGAAGACGCCAGCGTGCACCAGCGGCGCCGTCTGTGTCTCCTGCGGCTCGCCAGGGCGAACCGCGTCGAAGACCTTGCTGGCCTCGATCGCCAGCGGCTGCGCGCACATGAGCGTCACTCGCAGGCTCTCCACCTTCCAGGCGCTCGCGTCCATGACGAGCCGAGGCTATCACGTCAGCGGCCTGCGGTCAGCCGCAGGCAAGTCTCCACGGGGTCGGCTATCCCAGCACCGGGGCCTGGGCTCGGACGAGGCCGTGGCCGAGATCGGCGAGGAGGTCGCCCTTGCCGACGAGCTTCTCGGCGCCGGGCTGGTCCAGGATGATCCGCGAGTTGACCGCGGAGGCGACGCGGAGGGCGATCTTGCCGCCGAGGTTCGTCTTGATGATCCCGGGGACGGTCTCCCGGTCGGGGCGCTGCGTCGCGAGGACGAGGTGGACGCCCGCGCCGCGCGCCTTGGCGCCCAGCCGCCGGATGGTGGTGGTGAAGCGCTGCTGCGTGGCCTTGTCGGCGGTGAGGTCCTGGAACTCGTCCACCACCACCACGCGCCGCTCGAGCCGGTCGGTCTCGGGGCGCGACTCGTTGTACTCGCCGACGTCGTTCACCTTCGCGGCCTCGAAGAGCGAGTAGCGCTCCTCCATCACCTCGACGAGGCGCTCGAGCACCGGCAGCGCCGAGTCGACGTCGAAGACGATCGGCCCGTCGAGGTGGGCCCCGACGGCCGCCTGGAACGACGGGATCTGGAACGTGACCCGCTTCGGGTCGACGAGCACGAAGCGAATCCCGGCGGGCGGGTGGTAGTGCACGAGGCTCGCGACCAGCGAGCGGAGGAGGAAGGACTTCCCGCTGCCGGACTGGCCGCCCACCAAGAGGTGCGGCGTGCTCGCGTCGGCGAGGTCGCCCACGAGCACCTCGCCGGTCGGGCGCTGCCCCACCACGAAGCGCCCCGGTCGCGCGGCGAGCCACTCGCGCGCCTCGGCGAGGAGGGGGGCGAGGTGCACGGTCCTCGGATCGGCGCGGCGCACGACGAAGATGCGACGCCCGGCGCGCTCCTCGAGCTCGGCGGCGACGTGGTGCTGGCTCGCGAGGTGGTGCTTCACGTCGTCGGCCGCGCGGTCGAGGTCGCGCACGCGGCCGCGAGGACGCGTCACCTCGATCTCGTACAGCGTCGGCCCTACTGTGACCGAGGGGAACACCGCCTGGATCCCCGCGCGGCGGAGCTCCGCCTGGATGAGATCGCGGACGCGCTCGGCGTCGCGGCGCCCGACCTCGTCGGTGGGCGACGGCTCGAGGGCGCGCGCGCTCGCGGGACCGCCGAGCGCGGCGCCGTCGAGCGAGGGCCTCGGCCGCGCGCCGCCGGCCGGCGGGTCGTCGCGGGGGGGAACTCGCTCCGGATAGGCCTCCGCGCACGCCGCGGACAGAGGGCACGCGGCGCACAGATCGCGGCGCTCGGTGACCGGCGCGGTGCGCGGCTCGGCCGCCCACGCCGCCATCTTTCGAACGAGCGGGACCAGCTGCCGGTCGACGAGGTCACGCGACTCGGCGAGGGAGACCGTGGTCTCGCGGAGCATGGGCATGAACCGAAGGACCACCGGCCGCGCGTCCACGCCGCGCGCCACGCGCAGCATGCGCGCGTAGAGGGCCGCCTGGGCCCGGTCGAGCGCGTCGTTCGCCTCGTCGGTGAGCTTGTACTCGACGACGTCGAGCGCGTCGTCGGGATCGGCGTAGAGGGCGTCGAGGCGCCCGGAGACGACGAGGCCCGGCTGGAGCTCCGCCTCGATCGGCACCTCGCCGCCGCGGACGAGCCGCGAGAGCCCCTCGCTGGGGTTTCCGTCGAAGCGGTGGAGCCGAGCCGCGAGGTGGGTCGCGAGCTGCCGGAGCGCCTCCGCCAGATCGTCCACCTCGCCGGGCATCGAGGTGAGCGCGGCGTCGGACTCCAGATCGTCGGCGAGCAGATCGAGCAGCCAGGCGCGGAGCTCGGCGTCGAGCGCGTCGATCGGGGCCCGCGCTTGGAGCTCGGCGAAGGCCGCGGGTGGAGCGCCGACGGCGCCGGCGAAGCGCTCGACGATGCGATGGAACGCCGACCCGAGGAGCGACGACCCGACCGGGAACGCGACCGCCGTCCGTCCGAGCCGGCCGAGGGCGAAGATGCGCGGGCAGCGGAGGGCGTTCCTGACCTCGGTGACCGAGAAGGCGCCGGCGAGGCTCATCGCTCTCTCCCGACGCCGACGATCGCGCGGCCGAACCAGCGGACGCGCCCGCCGAGGCGCCCGAGCGCCGCGAGCACCGCGGACCGCGTGGTCGCCGCGCGCGCGCGCTCGGCCTCGCGGACCAGCCGCTCGAGGGAAGCGATCCGAAGGCGTGCGAGGATCGCCACGAGCATCGGCCCGAGATCGCCGGCGGGCGCGTCCGGCTCTGCGCTCGGCGCGCTCGGCGTGCTCGGCGCGCTCGGTGCGGCCCGTTGGGCGGCGGGCTCGCGCGCGTCACGCGAAGCAGCGAAGAGCGGCCCGGGATCGTCCTCGGGGGAGGAGGGCGTCGACGGGGGCGCTGCGGTCGAAGCGTTCGGCGAGGCCTGCGCCGCGAGCGCCACTCGCTCGAACAGAGGCAGCTCGGCGAGGGCGCGCGTGCCCTGGACCCAAGGGAGGACCTCGCCCTCCTCGAGCGCGCGCCCCGTCCGCCCCTCCAGATCGCGCGAGCGCGCTGCCGCAAGAAAGCTCTCGAGGGCGAGGAGCGTCGTGACCTCGTCGCGGTCGAGCGTGTGCCAGCGCGCCCCCCGCGCCGCCGCGTCGGCCTGGGCGGCGCTCACCTTCTTCCAGGTGGGCGGGAAGTCGAGCGCCCGCTCGCGGACGAGCACCACCGCGGTCTTGCCGGCGGCCTCCCGCGCGCGCTCGATGGCGGCCAGTGCCGATCGGGGGTGACCGTGGTGCAGGTAACATACACGGACCTCGCGCTCGCCGGCCTTCAGGACGAGCTCGCTGGCCTTGTGCGGATCGAGCTTGGTGACGCGGAGCTCGGGGACGAAGCCCGCCGCCGCCGCGAGCCCGCCGAGGAGGCGCGCCGGGGCGGCGGCGCGTCGATCCTCTCCCGCGCGATCGAGCTCCTCGCGCGCCTTGGCCACGTGCTTCTCCCACGCTTGGGCGAGGGCGCTCGCGAGATCGGCCTCCGCGTCGGGAGCTGCGCTCGGCTCGGTGGGGGGCCCGGCGTCGGCGAGGTGCTCGTCGCCGGCCTCGGGGCCGGCCGCGAGCGCGTCCCGGCACGCGATCATCAGCATGCGCGGGGTCATGCCCGGCGCCTCGCACCACGCGCGCAGCCGCCCCTCCCCGAAGGGCCAGGGGAAGGGCTCGGGCTGGGGCGGGAGCTGCTCGGTCCACAAGCGCACGAGCTCGCGGCGGTCGTCCAGCGACGGGAGCTCGAGGAGCTCGGTC
>JAEUKG010000648.1 GCA_016794325.1 Myxococcales bacterium
GTCCCGGTGCATCGCCTCCGTGTCGCGCTCGGCGCGGGCGCGCTCTCGGGCGGCGGGAGCCAGGAGGGATCGAGCGGCGAGACCGGCGGCCTCGGCGCGGGTGGCGCGGTCCAGATCGAGCCGGTCGCCGTCATCGCGGTGGGCCGCGACGGCGTCCCGCGGATCATGTGCGTCGAGAGCGAGCCCGACACCGCCGACAAGATCCTGAAGCAGCTCCCGGAGCTCGTGGGCAACGCGGCCAAGCTCCTCTCCGAGCGGGTCGGCCCCCTCATGTCGAAGATCGTGAACAAGGAGAACGCGGTCGCCGTCGCCTCGGCGGCGAAGGAGGCGCTCCCCGCCGCGGTCACGCCGCTCCTCGGCGCGAAGACGGACGGCGAAGAGCCGAAGGGCTGACGCTCACCCTCGCGTGCGGCGGGCCACCGCCGCCGCGAGCTCGGTGCGCCGCCTCACCCCGAGCTTGGCGCAGGCGCGAGCCAGGAGGTTCGCGACCGTGCGCGGCGCGCGCCCGGTCGACATCGCGATCGCCTCGTTGGCGAGGCCGAGCAGCGCGAGCGACACCACCTCGCGCTCGGCGGGCGACAAGACGCTCGGCAGCTCCGTGGGAGCGGCGGGGGCGCTGACGACGAGCAGCTCCCGCCCGGCCTCGTCGGTCATCGTGAACGCCTTCACCTCGCGCTTCTTCGTCACCCGTTCGGCCCTCGCTCGACGGCGCCGAAGAGCACGGCGCCGAGCTCGGCGCGGCTCCTCAGCCCCAGCTTGGTCACTGCGCTCTGACACGCTTTGCCGACGCTCGCCACCGACAATCCGAGCTCGTAGGCGACGTATTTCAGCGGGTGGCCCATCGCCACGTACGCGGCGACCTGAGTCTCGCGCGGCGTGAGGGCCGAGGGCCCGGAGACGTCGGGCGCGTTCTTCACCGCGAGGACGTAGCGCCGCCCGTCGCTGTCGAAGTGATCGAGGAGCGAATATTCGCCGGACACGAGCGCGGTCCAGGCGTCGAGGGCCGGCCCGGCGTCGTCCTCGGACGCGCCGAGCGAGCGCTCGGCGACGAGGCACGCGCGCCGCAGCGACTCGCGGTCGACCTCCGCGCGCGGCGAGAGGTGGGCGACGCGACCGTCCGGCTCGAGCACGGCGTCGGCGCTCTCGACGAGGCCGCGCCACGTGCCCCGGCGCAGGCGGAACGCCGACTGGAGGTGCGCGGCCACCTTCTCCCACCGGGCGAGCCCGCGTCGATCGCCCGACAGGCGCCGAGGCGCTGGCGCGAGCAGCACCACCGCGAGCCCGCTCGGGCACACGCCGCGCACGACGATGGAGTCGTGCACGCCGGCCGCGAGCGCGCAGCGGTAGCCGGGCTGAGCGTGGAGGTCGATGCCCAACCGCCGCACCGACGTCTCGGTCCCGAGCGCGACCGGCGCGCGCTCGGCCTGGAGCTTCGCGAACATCGACTCGTCGGTCGCGCGCAGCTCCGCGATGGTCGCGAACAGCGGCTCCACGAGGTCGGCGCTCGGGCCCACCGCGGCGACGGGCGACATCGCGACGGACGAGACCGTCCACCCCATCACCCCGAGGCCTTGATCGAGCCCGCTCGCGGCCGCGACGAGCGCCTGCAGCCACGCGCCGTCGTCGCGCGTGTCACGGTGGGCAGCGCGCGCGAGGCCGAGCGCGTCGAGGTCGGTTCCTACGTCCACGAAACGAGAACGTAGCGCGCCGGATTTCGGCCAGAGGGCCGCTGAGAAAAATGACCAACCCGCGCCGACGTCCGCTCGAGAGCCGCCGGCGAACGCCTCGTCGCCACCGGGACGCTGGCGCCCGTCCTGGACGATCGTGGCTCTCAGGGGTCCCACCCCGCGTGTGCGCGCCTGAATCGCGTCCAGCACGGAGCCCCGGACGCCTCTTCAGCCCTGCTCCCAGGGCTGGCGCGTGCGGAGCTCGGCGACCTCGAGCTCGCCGCGCTCGATCACCCCGCGCTTGGCGTCGGCGAGGCGGTACGACATCTTCCGACCCAAGAACGGCTGCGACTCGACGAAGACGCAGCGCACCTCGCCGTCGGCGAAGCCGCACTGCGCCTGCACCGACTCGAGGAGCTGCTCTTGGTGGAGGTGGCCTTCGCCGAAGTTCCAGCCGAGGACCATGCCCGCCATGATCTCGCCGTCGATCCAGTGGTAGTCCTCGAGGCGGTCGACGATCTTCGGCACGAGCTTGGGCAAGGCCCGCCCGTGGAGGTGCATGAGCCGGAACGCCATCACCTTGCCGAGGAGCCCCACGCTCGTCTTCTCGTCGTAGAAGCGCGCGAGCTGGTCGTAGACCCAGGGGCTGCTCTTCGGGATGCGCGCGAGCTTGGCCTCGGCGCCGCGCTTGATGAACCACACCGAATACGCCCAGTTTCCGGCGTAGTAGCGCATCGAGAGCAAGAACGAGATGCGCGACGGGAAGAGGTTGCCGAGGAGCGGCAGCCCCACCGTCCACACGAGCACGAACGCGACGAGCCACGGCGGCCCCATCGACAGGAGCGACACCTCGGGGTGGGCCCACAGGAGCGCGAAGCCGCCGTAGACCACGACCACGTTCCACT
>JAEUKG010000696.1 GCA_016794325.1 Myxococcales bacterium
TGCACGCCCGACGGATCGCGATCGCTCCCTCCCACGTCGGGGTCGCGAGCGACAGACGCACGTGCGTGCGCGCGTTCACGGCGATCTTGTAGACGCGGTCGGGCGACGTCTGGGTGTCGTCGCGGCCGGCGCACGACAGCGTGAAGCGGTGGGGGCCAGTGCCGTTGTTGCCGTTGACGGTCTGGCCGTCGGCGAGGGCGGGCGCGCCGCGGCACGCCGCCTCCTGCCCCGAGATGTCGACGGTGCGCCAGTCGAACGTGAACTTGCCGAACTGGTCGGCCGCGGCCCCGTCGACCGCGAGGAAGTAGGTCCCGGGAGCGAGGACCTCGTCGACGTCGCTGCCGCACGCGATCTCGGTGGAGCGATCGCCGCACGCGCGGGTCAGGGCGAAGAGGTGTTTGCCCTCCTGGGCGCTGAAGTGCGCGGTGAACCGCTCGCGCCGCGGGATGTCCACCCGGTACACCACGTCCGGCGCGCCGGCGCCGCCGCACTTGCCGGCGACGTCGTCGCGCGCGGTGAAGGTGTCGCCCTCGATCGAAGCGTCGGTCCCGAGGGTGATGGCGTCCGCGCACGCGTCGCCCGTCGCGCCCGAGCCTGCCTCCGGCGACAGCTCGGCGGTGAGGGAGAAGTGGCCGTCGGCCTCCTTGTCGGAGCTGTCGGCGAAGACGTAGTAGCTCCCTGGATCGAGCGTCCCCACGAACGTCGCGTCCTCGTCGGTGGCACCGCTGTTCGAGCAGCCGACCTCGCTCTTGTCGTCGGTGCACGTCTTGCGCACGTGCACGACCGGCGAGAAGTCGTCGGAGTGGTGGGTGATCCGCACGCGCGATCGCTGGGCGACGTCGAGCCGAGACACCGTGTCGGGCCCCTTGGCGTCGTCGCCGCACGACGCGGACGCGTGGTCGAAGGTCCCCTGGGTGGCGCCGCTCACCGGGGTCGTGCCGAGGACGCGCGCGCGCTGGCACGCGTCAGCGAGCGTGGGCACGTCCGTGAGGGTGGTCGTCATCCGGAACGAGCCCGACTCCGAGCCGTAGCCGTCGACGAACACGTAGTACGAGCCGGGGTCGAGCACCTGGTCGATGCGCGACAGGCTGGCCGAGCTCGACCGACGCGACTTGCCGCCGGCGTCGTCGTTGCACGCCACCTCGGAGTCGGACTCGGCGCACTCGTCGCGGCGCACGTAGAGGACGGCGTCGAAGCGCGGATCGACCTCGATCTGGACGCGCTGCTTCTTGGGCACGTCGAGCTTGTAGACGAGCTCCTTCGAGTCGGAGCTGCCGCACGAGCCTTGGTTCTCCGACTCGCCGCGCTGCGTGTTGCCGTTGACGGTGCCGGCGGCGAGCCCGATCGGGGACTCGCACGTGCCCGCGCCTTGGGCGAGCTGCGCGTTCGGGCCGCTGCCTCCGGCCGGGAGATCGCCACCGCCGTGAGCGCCGCCCGACCACGTGGCGACGACGAAGTCGCCCGAGCCTTGCGCCATCTTCACGACGAGCGTGTACGACCCCTTCGACTCGACGCACGCGCGGAGCACGGCCTGCGTGTCCTTGGTCGCGTCCTTCGCGACGACCTTGCCCCCGTCGTCGAGCAGCGCGATGTCGACGTCGCGCGCGCCGCCGTTGCCGAGCGCCACGATGGTGGTGCACTGGGCGGCCAGGTCGAGCTTGATGCGCTGCTCCTTGCCCTCGGAGAGGGAGCCTTGATGCAGCGGCCCCACCTGCGCCATCCCCATCGCGGCGAACGCGTTGTGGACGGTGACGTACCTCGGCTCGAGCTCACCCCGCGTGGAAGCGCAGGCGCCGAGGAGAGGGAGCACCACCAGGGCGGTGCCAAGCACGGATCCGAGGGTGAAGCGGTGTCGCTGGGTGCGCACGCGCGGAGATCGCATCGCCTACCGGTACGGGTTTCGGGAGATGTCGTCGGGGACCGTCGCCGTCGTCGTCGGGGGCGCCGCGGCGGTCGGGGGTGGAGTGGGCGCCGTGGTGCCGCGGCCGGTCGGCGGCGGCTTGCCGATGTAGGGTGGGCGCCGCCCCGTCGCGACCGTGGGCGGCGGCGCGGCGGTGGCCGAGGCGGACGGGACAGCCGCGCTCGTCGGAGCCGCGACGCTGTCGGTCGGCGGCGACGCGGTCGCCGTGGCGACCGAGGCCGCTCCCGGCGCCGTGTCCGATCCGCCGGCGGGTGACTTCGGCTGCGAGCGCCCGTATTGGAGCGCCCCCACGCCGACACCGCCGAGGAGGAGCAAGCCGAGCGCGCCGGCGATCCACGGTCCGGGGCCGCGGGAGCGCGGCGGCGGCGCGGGGCCGACGCTGCTCTGGCTCACCGGCGGCGGGGGAACCTGGATGACGGCCGACGAGACGCTCGACACGTCGAGGCTCATCGCGATCGCGCCCTTCTTCGCCTCCTCCAGCGCGTCGGGCTTGGGCGCGCCCGGCGACGACGGCCGGCTGCTGCCCTCGACGCGCGTGACCTCGGAGGGGCGGGGCTTGGACTGGCTCCGGCTCGGCTCGCTGCGCGCGAGCCACGCGCGCACGGCGTCGCGCTGCTGCTGCAGGTCGGTGCCCATCACCGAGTCGAGGCACGCGGCGACGTCCTTGGCGGACGCGAGCGTGCGGAGCGGCCGCGCCGCGGCCTCGAGGGCGTCGGCGAAGTCGGCCGCGGTGGCGAAGCGCTTGTCGGGCTCACGCTCGAGCGCCTTCATCACCACGGCGTCGAGCGCGGCGGGGATCGTCGGGACCGCGCTCTTCAGCGTGGGGATCGGCTCGTAGAGGACGCGGTTCAGGGTCTCGGCCTCACCCTCGCCCTTGAAGAGCCGCTTGAACGCGAGCACCTCCCAGAGCACGATCCCCATCGCGAAGATGTCCGCCCGGCGATCGATGGCGACGCCGCGCGCCTGCTCCGGCGCCATGTAGGAGAGCTTGCCCTTGAGCTGGCCCGAGCGCGTCGTCGACAGGCGCGAGGCCGCGCGCGCCACGCCGAAGTCGGTGATGCGGCTGCTGCCGTCGATGCCGACGAGGATGTTCTGCGGGGAGACGTCGCGGTGCACG
>JAEUKG010000730.1 GCA_016794325.1 Myxococcales bacterium
AAGGACTGCGAGACCACCCTCCGCGCCATGCTCGGCACCGGCGCCGACCGCGCCATCCGCGTCGACACGGGCGACGAGACCATCGACGGCGACGTCGTCGCGCGGGCCCTCAAGGCGCTCGTCGAAAAAGAGAAGCCCGACCTCGTCCTCTGCGGCAAGCAGGCCGTCAACGGGGACTCGGGTCAGGTCGCCCAGCAGCTCGCCGAGTACCTCGGCTGGCCCCAGGCCACGTTCGCCGGCACGATCGAGTCCGAAGGCGACAAGGCCCTCGTCGTGGGCCGCGAGGTCGACGGCGGCACCATCAAGCTCAAGGTCGAGCTCCCCGCGGTCGTCTCGGTCGACCTCCGCATCGTCGCGCCGAAGAGCGTGAAGGGTGTGCACACGCCCGCGACCCACGCGTACCCCGAGGGTGTCCGCTTCGCCGCGCTCATGGCCATCATGGCCGCGAAGAAGAAGCCGCTCGCCGAGGTCAAGCTCGCCGACCTCACGGGCGACGCCGCCCTCAAGATCCAGTACCTCGACTACGAGCTCCCGCCCGCCCGCAAGGCCGGCGTGAAGGTGAAGGACGTCGCCGAGCTCGTCACGCGCCTCAAGACCGAAGCCAAGGTCGTCTGAGCGCCCTGCGCGCACGCGCCGTGGATAACCACAAGATTTCACTCCAGTTTTCGAGGTCTACCCCATGAGCAACATTCTCGTCGTCGCGGAGATGTCCGACGGCAAGGTCCGCAAGTCCACCCACTCCGCCATCACGTTCGCGCGCGAAGCGACGAAGGCGGGCGGCTCGTTCTCCATCCTCGTCATCGGCGCGGGCGCCAAGGCCGCCGCGGCCGAGGTCACCGCGTTCGGCGCGGCCAAGGTCCTCGTGTGCGACGACGCGTCGCTCAAGGACCCGGTCTGCGAGCGCCTCGCGCCCACGGTCGCGGCCGTCGGTCAGGGCTTCGACATCGTGTCGATCACCGCGAGCTCGTTCGGCAAGGACCTCGCTCCCCGCGTCGCGGCGAAGCTCTCGGCCGGCTACGCGCCGGACATCTCGGGCGTCAAGGTCGACGGCGGCAAGGCCACCTACCGCCGCCCGGTCTACGCCGGCAACGCGTACGTGAACGTGCAGCTCACGACGGCCAAGGGCGTCGTCAGCGTGCGCCAGAGCGAGTTTTCGGCCGCCGAGCCCTCGGGAGGCGCGAGCCCCATCGAGGACGTCGCCATGACCGCGCACGACGCGGCGGCCTCGAAGGTGACCTTCCTCGGCATCGAGGCGGCCAAGAGCGAGCGCCCCGACCTCGGCGAGGCCAAGGTCATCGTGGCGGGCGGCCGCGCCCTCAAGGAGAAGTTCGCGGAGGTGCTCGATCCGCTCGCGAACGAGCTCGGCGCGGCGATCGGCGCGAGCCGCGCGGCGTGCGACGCGGGTTATGCCCCCGCCGAGCTCCAGGTCGGCCAGACCGGCCGCGTCGTCGCTCCGGCGCTCTACGTGGCGATCGGCATCTCGGGCGCCATCCAGCACCTCGCCGGCA
>JAEUKG010000732.1 GCA_016794325.1 Myxococcales bacterium
AAGGAGCTCGGGCTCTCGGAGAGCCAGTACGAACCCTACGGGCGAGGCAAGGCCAAGCTCGATCTCGGCCTCCTCGAGCGCGCGCCCACCGGCAAGGGGCGGCTCGTCCTCGTCACCGCGATCAACCCCACGCCCGCCGGCGAGGGGAAGACGACGACGTCGATCGCCCTCGCGATGGGCATGCGCCGGCTCGGCAAGAACGCGGTGCTCGCGCTCCGCGAGCCGTCGCTCGGCCCCGTCTTCGGGGTGAAGGGCGGCGGCACCGGCGGCGGTCAGGCCTCGCTCCACCCGGCCGACGACATCAACCTCCACTTCACAGGCGACATCCACGCCATCACGACCGCGCACAACCTGTTGTCGGCGCTGTGCGACAACGCCGTGTATTTCGGCGACGACAACGGCGGGGTGGGCGAGCTCGATCCGCGCCAGATCACCTGGGGCCGCGCCCTCGACATGAACGACCGATTCCTCCGCCGGTGCATCGTCGGCCTCGGCGGCAAGTCGCACGGCGTGCCGCGCGAGGAGCGCTTCGACATCACCGCCGCCAGCGAGATCATGGCGATCATGGCCCTCGCGTCGAGCCACCAGGACCTCGAGGAGCGCCTCGGCCGCATCGTCGTCGGGTCGACGTACGATGGAAAGCCCGTCCGCGCGCGTGATCTCGGCGCCGCGTCGGCGATGGCGGCGGTGCTCCGCGACGCCCTGCAGCCGAACCTCGTGCAGACGCTCGAGGGCGGCCCGGCGGTGGTCCACTGCGGGCCCTTCGGCAACATCGCCCACGGCTGCAACAGCGTGCTCGCGACCCGCCTCGCGATGAGCCTCGGCGACTACGCGATCACCGAGGCCGGCTTCGGCTTCGACCTCGGCGGCGAGAAGTTCCTCGACATCAAGTGCCGCGCCGCCGGCGTGTGGCCGCGCGCCCTCGTCCTCGTGGCCACCCTCCGCGCCCTCAAGAACCACGGCGGCGCGCCGGTGAAGACGTGCGGCGAGCCCGACGCCAAGGCCCTCGAGCGCGGCGTCGAGCACCTCGAGAAGCACCTCGAGACGTCGGCCGCCTTCGGCCTCACGCCGGTGGTGGCGATCAACGTCTTCCCCAACGACACCGCCGAGGAGCTGGCGATGGTGGAGAAGGCCGCGGCCAAGCTCGGCGCGCGCTTCGCCCGATCGGAGGGCTTCGCGCGCGGCGGCGAGGGATCGATCGAGCTCGCCAAGGTCGTCTCGGAGGTCGTCGACGCGACCGACGCGGCGCCGCCGGCGCCGAAATACGTCTACGAGCTCGCCGATCCGCCCAAGACGAAGATCGAGAAGATCGCGCGCACCGTGTACGGCGCGAAGGACGTCGTC
Source organism: Myxococcales bacterium (assembly GCA_016794325.1). Lineage (GTDB taxonomy): Bacteria > Myxococcota_A > Polyangia > Polyangiales > Polyangiaceae > SXNL01. The sequence continues at coordinate 1,345 of JAEUKG010000732.1, forward strand.
TTCACCGCGGCCGCCGACAAGGACCTCGCGCGCGCGAAGGCCCTCGGAGGCGACGAGCTGCCGATCTGCATGGCCAAGACGCAGCTCTCCCTCACCGACGATCCCAGCCGCCCCGGCCGGCCGCGCGACTTCACCATCACCGTGCGCGAGGTGCGGGTGAGCGCAGGCGCAGGCTTCCTCGTGCCCCTCACCGGCGACATGATGACGATGCCGGGGCTCCCCAAGGTGCCGGCCGCGCGCGGGGTGAAGCTCCTCCCCGGCGGCAAGATCAAAGGGCTGATGCAGAACGACTGACGACGGCCTTCACGCGGGTCGTGGAGCGTCGCGCGGCGGCGCCGCCCACGATCTCGTCGAGGACGTCGTACAGGTGCTCGTTGCCGTCCTGCTCGTGGCGGCGGAGATTGTGTGTAAAGTACACGCGACGGTCGAGGAACGCCTCGAGGCCGTCCCAGTCCCGGGCGCAGGCGCCGTAGCCGAGCCCTTGGAGCCAGCGGGCGTTGAGCTCTTGCTCGAACTGGTGGCGCACCGGCACCGCGTAGACCGGCTTCCCCAGGTAAACGGCCTCGGACATGAGCGAGAACCCGCCGTTCGCGACCACCGCCTTGGCGCCCGCGAGGTCTCGGACGAAGCCGACCTCGTCGAAGGGCATGACCTCGCAGTTCCCGAGGGTCTCGCGGCGGGCGCCGCC
>JAEUKG010000755.1 GCA_016794325.1 Myxococcales bacterium
GCCCTGCGCGCGGGCGGCCCCGCCGCCGTCGCCGGCGACGCCGCCCCCGCGCGCTGACCGTCGCCCCGCGAGCCGCGATCTCACCGCTGAGACAGCGTGTCCGAGGCGCGAGACGCCTCGCGCGCCAAGTGCTCGAAACCACGTCGCTCTTCGACGGCACGACGCGTGCTCTACGTGGTCCTCGGAGGACACGGAAGGACCATGAACACCCGCTCGCTCGTCGTCGCGCTCGCTTCGCTCTCGACCCTCGCCCTCGGCGGCTGCGCCGCGGCTCCCCGCGTGCAGCTCGCGGTGGCGGCGCCGGCGGAGCCCCCCGCGGCCGCGGCGCCGGCGATGGTCCCCGAGCCCGAGCCCGCGCCCGAGCCGCGGTCGGTCGACGCGATCGCCGAGACGTGCGCGCGCGGCCCGCGCTCCAAGGTGTGCGGACTCTCGCTCGAGGCCGTGCGCGAGATCTGCAAGAGCGGCTCGCCGAGCCGCGCCGCGCGCGCGTTCGGCGGCGCGCCCAAGCTCACCCGCGCGTACCTCCGCGGCGACGCGGTCGTCTGGTCGAGCATCCGCGGCGCGCGGACGACGAAGGGGACCGCGCTCCTCGACGAGGAGGTGCTCGTGTTGTCGGAGGCGAGCGCGCGCGGCTCGGTCATCGTGAGCGGATCGGCGGTGAGCTACGAGGTGCTGCGGTGGAACGGCTCGTGCGCGACGCTGTCGGACGGCGAGCTCACGCTCCGCGCGCCGGCGAAGCCCCGCCGCCCCGTCGACTTCGACGTGCTCGACGCGCCGACGCGCGACTGGCTCTCGGGCGAGCGCGTGGGCGAGGCCGAGGCCGCGCGGGCGGCCGCGTGCGCCCGCGAGCCCTTCTCGGCGCGGTGCACCGCCGCGATCGAGCGGCGCGACGACGCCATCGGCCGCGCGTTCCGCGCCGCCGCGAAGAAGCAGCCCGCGAGGTGAGCGCCGCGCCCCCACCGACCGCGAGCGCAGCGCGGGGCGTCACCCTCGCCGCTCCTCGAGCGCGAATTCGTGCGAGAATCGCCGGACCCCGCACGTCCCCATGACGCCGCCCTCTTCCACCGGACCTGCCGCCCTCGTCGGGCGTGTCGTCGGCCAGCGCTACCACGTGCTCTCGCTCCTCGGCGAGGGCGGGATGGGCGCGGTGTTCGTCGCCGAGCAGCTCGATCTCGGGCGGCGCGTCGCGGTCAAGGTGCTCCGGCGGAGGTACGGGCCGCCGGAGCTCGCGCGCTTCCGCCGCGAGGCCGAGGCCACGGCGCGCCTCGCGCACCCGAACATCGTGACCCTCATCGACTTCATCGCCGCCGAGGGGGAGCCGCCGGCGATGGTGATGGAGCTCCTGCAGGGTGCGTCGCTGCGGAGCGAGCTCGAGCGCGTTCGCCGGCTGCCGCCGGCGCGCGCGATCGCGATCGCGCGGCAGGTGCTGTCCGCGCTCGCGGCCGCGCACGCGGCCGGTGTGGTGCACCGCGACATCAAGCCCGGCAACGTCTTCCTCGCCGCCGGCGGGCCCGTGCACGACTTCGTGAAGGTCCTCGACTTCGGCGTCGCCAAGGTCGAGGACGGCGCGCCGCTGTCGGAGGCCGGCGAAATCTTGGGGACTCCCGCGTACATGGCGCCCGAGCAGGTCATGGGCGGCCCGGTCGACCCGCGCACCGACGTGTACGGCGCCGGCGCCCTGCTCTACGCGATGCTCACCGGCGGCCCGCCCGCCGACACCCGTCGCGGCTTGGCCGCGGTCGTCACCGAGCCTCCGCGCGACGTCCGCTCGATCGAGCCCGCGGTCCCGCCGGCGCTCGCGGCGATCGTCCATCGCGCGCTGGAGAAGAACGCCCACGCCCGCTTCGGGAGCGCGGACGAGATGTCGCGCGCGCTCGCGACCGTCGTCACCGAGGGGCCCATCACCGCGCCCCCGCCGACCCCGGCCACGCTCTCCGCGCCGCCCGCGCAGCCGAGCGGCGGCTCGCCGTCGCACCCGCGCACCCTCGAGTCTCCTGCGATGCCCGCGATGATGCCGATGGGTCCGCCCCGGTCGCATCCGAGCGGCGCGCCGCTGCCGGGTCCGACGCCGCCGGGCCCGCGGCCGAGCGACGTCCCGCCGCCGGGCTCCGCGCCCGCGCCGTGGCCGGCGCAGACTCCGCCCTCCGGGGTGGGCGGGCGCGGCGGCACCGCGGCGTCCCCCGTCTATCCCGGTCCGCCTCCTCCGGAGCGGCCGCCGCTCGTGACCGTCGAGCCCGCGCGCTACGTCCCGCCCCCGCCCGCGAAGAAGGGAGGGAGCCCCGTCGCGCTCTTCGTCGTGTTCGGGCTCGTCGGCCTCGTCGCCGTCGGCGGCGTCGCCGCCGCCATCGCCATCGCGTGGGCGAGCCGCGGCGAGGGCGACTCCGCGCCGACGGCCGCGCCCGACGCCGCCGCGGCGCGGCCGAGCGCCGACGCCGGGCGCGCCACCACGACGTCGACCGCGAGCGTCGGCGCGACGCCCACGAACCGGACGTCCGCGTCGACGGCGACGACGCCCCCCACCGTGCGGCCGACGCCCACGCCGAGCCCCTCGCCCTCCCCGAGCCCCTCGCCCACGCCGAGCGCCGCGCCCACGCCGGCGCCCACGCCGAGCCCCACGCCCACGCCGAGCCCCACGCCCACGCCGGCGCCCACGCCGAGCCCCTCGCCCACGCCGAGCGCCACACCCGCGGGCCTGAAGTGCACGCTCTCGACGCAGTGCCCGGCGAACATGAGCTGCATCGGCGGCGCGTGCGCGTGCCCGAACGACGGCGCGTGGGCGATGTGCGCCGGCAAGTGCGTCCAGATGAACCTGAACCCTCGCGACAACTGCGGGGCGTGCGGCAAGGTGTGCACCGGCGAGGAGATCTGCAACGCCAAGAGCCTCGACTGGCACGACAGCCGGTGCGTGAGCTGCGTCGACAAAGGGCGCGAGCAAGGCGCGAACCTGCACCGCTGCGGCGGCAACACGTGCATCAATTTCGACAGCCTCGAGAACTGCGGCGGCTGCGGGAAGGTGTGCCGCACGCGGTGCACGCGCGGCGTCTGCGAGCCCTGAGGGGCCTGTCTCACCGGTGAGACCGCGTGTCTCGGCGGTGGGAGGCCACGGCCCGAGAGAGCAAGGAATGACGCGGACTTAGCCGCGGCACGGCGCGTGAATACGGGGTGGTCATGCACCGCATGCTCACCCTCCTCGCGCTCGGACTCGTGACCACCACGCTCGCCACCACGGCCCACGCCGAGGCCGTCCCGGTGACGTTCGCCGCGGGCCCTGGCCCCGCGACCGCCACGAGCGGTGGCGCCGCGCCGCCGACCGCCAGGGTCACGCTCGCGACGCCGTACACCGTGCGCGTCTTCTTCGCCGACACGCTGCAGAAGACGTTCGCGCTCTCGAAGGAGGACTTCACCCTCACGCTCACGGAGCGCTTCGACTGCGGCCGTGAGGTGCAGGTGCACAGCACCGACGTCTACGTCCCCCACACCGCGTTCGGGCAGAAGCACTTCGACGTGGAGCTCGTCCCCGATCCCCGCACCGCGAAGACCGCCTACGGGACGTACATCGGCGCGTCGACGGTGGGCTGGGTGAACTACGACTCGACGTACGAGTGCGCGCGAAAGGCGACGACGGTGTCGCTGCGGCTGAGCCGCTCGTACCGGGAGGCTGCCCTCCCGCCCATCCCGATCGACTTCTCGGCGGCCGCCGACCGCGCCAAGATCAAGGCGCTCCACACCGCGGTGAACGAGGCCGGCCAGGACGCGTTCGCGCCGTACGTCGCCATCCCCCAGCCGGGGATGCGGGACTTCGCGGTGGAGAACGAGGTCGTGCGCCTCACCAAGAAGGGCGATCCGGACGTCGTGGCGGCGCGCGCCGTCCTCACCCTCGACGGGTGGGACCGCGACGTCGACCTCGCGGGCCGCACGACCAACCGCGCGACCGACGTCGCCGTCGTCCTCAAGAAGAAGAACGGACGCTGCTACGTCGATCCGGGCGGCGTCACGCAGGTCGCGTCCGGCCGCGGCTTCGGCCCGGTGCAGCTCGCGTCGACGGGGCAGTCTCCGTACGTGGTGAGCTGCGCGAAGGCTGGCTTCGGCGGCGCGCCGAAGAAGTGAGCGCGCGCCGGAGGCGGCGCCGGCGCTCGCGCATCGGTGACCGCGGCGCGGCGCGGGTTTGCTACGCTCCAGCGTCTCGATGAGCCTCTCGTTCCGCAGCGCCGCCGTGGTGCGCACCCGCGCGGTGTGGCCGCGGCGGCTGTCGCTCGTCGGCAAGGCCGCGTGGGCCGGGACCGCGCTCAGCGTGGTCCCGGCGCTCTTCGTCGGCGACGGCGCGCTCGGCGGCAAGCACTTCTCGGACGCGCTCTTCCTCTTCTACGCCGCGAGCTCGCTCCTCCAGCTCGTGGCGGCGGTGAGCCTCGTCCTCAGCTACGTCCTCTGGATGAGCGAGCCGCAGGCGCCGGCCGACGTCCACGCCGACGCCGACGCCTTGCGCATCGTGTCGCCCGGCTCCACCGAGGTGCTCGCCGCGCGCGACCTCCGCGGGGCCCTCGTCGTCGACCGGCCGATCGGCGGGGTGACGATGCCCACGGTGGAGGTGGAGACGCGCGCCGGCGAGCGGCGCGCGATCCGGACCCCGGACGTGGCCACCGCGACCGCGCTCGTGGAGACCCTCGGGTTCGCGGGCGAGCACGCGCGCCGGGTCCAGGTCTCCCTCGCGAGCCAGAGCCGGCGCCTCCTGAACCCGCTCGTCGCCCTCGGCGTGTACGCCGTCTTCAACACCGCCGCGGCCGTCGTCGCCATCCTCGTCGGGGTGCCGGCGGGGGCCGTCTTCGCGCCGATGATCACGCTCCTCGCGTACGCGGTCGCCCGCCGGCTCCTCCGCCCGCCCGAGGTGACGTTCGGCAGGGACGGCGTGGTCGTGCGGCGCGGCCTCGGCAAGAAGACGCTCCAAGCCGCGGACATCGCGCGCGTCGATCGCGATCTCGGCGCCGGGCTCACCGTCGTCGACGTCGGCGGCGCTCGGCACGCGCTGTCGGGCGTCCTCTGCGATCCGCGTCGCGCCGACGCGCTCGCGGTCGCCATCCCGCGCGCGACGCGCAAGCTCGACGCGATCCCCGCCGATCGCGTCGCGCGCTACGGGCGGAGCGGCGAGGGCATCCCCGCGTGGCGCGCCCGCATCGCGGCGATGGTGGCCGAGCCGGGCTACCGCGCCGCGGCGGCGTCGGTGGAGGAGGAGGCCGAGGCGGTGCTGCTCGGCACCGCGGCGACGCCCGATCAGCGCGTCGGCGCCGCCCTCTCGCTCACGGCGCGGGGGGTCGGCCCCGCGCGCAGCCGCGTCGCCGCCGAGGCCTCCGCCGACGACGACGTGCGCGCCGCGCTGGAGGCCGCGGCCGACGCCGACGACGCGAGGCTCGACCGCGCCCTGCGCAAGCTGCGCCGCTGACCGCTCCCGTGGCGCCGCG
>JAEUKG010000817.1 GCA_016794325.1 Myxococcales bacterium
CGCGGCGAGGCGGGCGAGGCGGGACTGGTTCGGCTGGGGGGTCGGGACCGGTGTAGGCGCAGGTGCGGCGGTCGTGGTCGTGGTGGTGTTGCTCGTGTTCGCCGGGGTCTTCGCCCCGTCGGTGCCGACGCGGAACTCGCACGCGAACACGAAGGCCGAGACCGTCGTCAAACCCAAGATTCCCAAGCCGTAGCGCTTCATCGCATTGCTCCTCGTCCGAAAAGACAGTCCGTACGACGCCAGGCGTTCGACGGGACCCACTCCTGGTTTAGTCAAACTCCTCGATTTTCCAGAGCCCGCGCTCACGGACGAGCTGCATCGTCCCGGCGCCGTAGGCCATGGCGGCGCGGTCGCCGGTCTCCTCGAACTGCGCGGTGGGGAGCGCCTGCTTGAGCGCCGACAGCACCTGCATCATCTCTTCTTTGTCGTGCCCCTCCCACGCGCCCTTGAGCTTGGCCGGGTCGAGGCCCTCCCGGTGAGCGTCGGGGACGTAGCGCATGAGGACGTCGTAGCGCTTGCGCTCGAGCGCCCGCACGAACCCCTGCACGGCGTGGCGCGGGGTGTCTTGGGCGTAGAGGTCCACCGCCGTGGCCTCGACCTTCCACCGCCCGTTCTCGAGGACGAGCTCGAGCTCTTGCCCGCCGGGGCCGGTCACGGTCGCGGTGACGACCGGGGGCGCGGTGGGGCGCTCGAGGGCGCGCGCGATCTCGCGCACCTCCTCCGGGTTGTCCTTCATCATGCGCTTGAAGGCCTCGAGGGAGACTCCCCGGCGCGCCTCCTCGGAGAGCATGCGGTAGGCGTCTTCGGCGCGGCCTTCGTCGAGGGCGCGGGCGTAGGCCCGGAGGACCGCGTCGGGCCCCTCGGGCTTGGCCGCGGAGCAGCCGATGCCGAACGCGCACGGCAGCACGAGCAGAGCAGCGGCGACGACCTTTCGCATCGGCCGGGACGTTACCACAACTGTACGGGCAGGTGCACGGGGGGCGAGCCGGCCCGTTCGGCGCTGCGCGCCCGGCAATTGTGGTCGCTGGCGCGGAATCCTCGCCTCGAGATCGTGTAGGATCCCCGGTGAATGAGCACCGACCCGCGCGCCGAAATCGAGTCGATCCCGATCCTGCCGCTCCGCAACAGCGTCGTCTTTCCGGCGAGCGTCGTGCCGATCAACGTGGGTCGCGCGCGCAGCGTGCGCCTGGTCGAGGACCTGCTCGGCCAAGACCGCGCCGTCGTCGGCATCGTGTCCCAGAAGGACGCGGACGTGGACGAGCCCGGCTTCGACGACCTCTTCGAGGTCGGCACCGTCGCCCGCATCGTGAAGGTGATCCGCCTCGGGCCGTCGAACTACTCGGTCGTCCTCCACGGCCTCGCACGGCACCGGATGCTCGCGCGCGGCCCCCTCGAGCCGTACATGCGCGCCCGGGTGAAGCGCATCCCCGAAGATCTCGAGCGCGACGCCGCCCTCGACGCGCTCGGGCAGAAGCTCCGCGACGCGACGCGCGAGCTCCTGCAGCTCGCCCCGAACCTCCCCAAGGAGACGAGCGGCGTGCTCGACAACGTGCGCGAGGCCGGCGCCCTCGCGGACCTCATCGCGTCGAACCTCTCGAGCGAGCAGGCGAGCGTCGGCGACAAGCAGAAGATCCTCGAGACCTTCGACGTGAAGGAGCGCGTGGAGGCGGTGATCGCCATCGTCAACCGACAGCTCGAGCTGTTCCGCGTCAAGCGCGAGATCAGCAACATGGTCGCCGACGAGGGCAAGACCCAGCGCGAGCTCATCCTCCGCCAGCAGATGAAGAGCATCCGCGAGGAGCTCGGCGAGGGCGACGACGACGACGTGGAGGAGCTCCGCGAGCGCATCCGGCAGGCGAGCCTGCCCGAGGACGCGCAGAAGATCGCGAAGAAGCAGCTCGGGCGCATGAGCGGGATGCAGCCGCAGTCGGCCGAATACAACGTCACCCGGACGTACCTCGAGTGGCTCTCGGACCTGCCGTGGAAGAAGACGACGCCCGACAAGCTCGACGTCGAGGACTGCAAGCGGTGCCTCGACGAGGACCACTTCGGCCTCGACAAGGTGAAGAAGCGGATCGTCGAGTACATCGCGGTCCGCAAGCTCCGCGCCGACAAGAAGGGCCCGATCCTCTGCTTCGTGGGCCCGCCCGGCGTCGGCAAGACGTCGCTCGGCCGCTCGATCGCCCGCTCGATGGGCCGCAGGTACCACCGGATTGCGCTCGGCGGCGTGCGCGACGAGGCCGAGATCCGCGGCCACCGGCGCACCTACGTCGGCGCGCTCCCCGGCCGCATCATCCAGGGCCTCAAGAAGGTCGGCAGCAAGAACCCTGTCCTCGTCCTCGACGAGATCGACAAGATGGGCGTCGACATGATGGGCGACCCCGCCGCCGCCCTCCTCGAGGTGCTCGACCCCGAGCAGAACAACACGTTCCAGGACCACTACATCGACACCCCGTTCGATCTCTCGCAGGTCGTCTTCCTCGCGACCGCGAACAACCCCGAGACGATCCCGGGGCCGCTCTGGGACCGGCTCGAGGTCATCGAGGTGCCGGGGTACACCCGGGCCGAGAAGCGCAGCATCTCGCTCGAGTTCCTCTGCCCGAAGCAGCTCTCCTCGCACGGGCTCACCGACGAGCGCCTCGAGTTCACCAAGGAGGGCGTCGAGACCATCCTGGACAGCTACACCCGCGAGGCCGGGGTGCGCGGCCTCGAGCGCGAGATCGGCGCCGTCTGCCGCAACGTGGCGATGCGGATCGCCGAGGGCGAGGACGTGCACGAGACCACGACGCCCGAGCTCGTGCAGAAGATCCTCGGGCCGCCCAAATACGTCCCCGATCTCGCCGAGCGCACCAGCCAGCCGGGCGTGGCGACCGGGCTCGCGTGGACGCCGTCGGGCGGCGACATCCTCTTCATCGAGGCGACGCAGATGCCCGGCCGCGGCGACGTCGTGGTCACCGGCAACCTGAAGAGCGTCATGCAGGAGTCGGCCTCGGCCGCGGTGTCGTTCGTCCGGAGCCACGCCGGGGAGCTCGGCCTCGACCCCGAGTTCTTGAAGACGATCGACCTCCACCTCCACGTCCCGAAGGGCGGCACGCCCAAGGACGGGCCGAGCGCGGGCATCACCATGTTCGCCGCGCTCTCCTCCCTCCTCCTCAAGTGCGCGCTGAAGAAGCACGTGGCGATGACGGGGGAGATCACGCTGCGGGGCAACGTCCTGCCGGTCGGCGGCATCAAGGAGAAGCTCCTCGCCGCCCACCGCGCCGGCATCAAGGAGGTGCTCGTCCCCAACCGGAACATGCGCGACCTCGAGGAGGTCCCAAAGGACATCCTCGCCGAGATGCAGGTCCACCTCGTGGGTCGGGTCTCGGAGGTGCTCCCCCTCGTCCTCGAGCCGCCCGCGCCCGAGGCCGAGGCGCCGCCGGCGAGCGGCCCCTGACACCATGACCCGCTGCGTCGAGTGCGTTCGAGGGGTCGAGGCGGCGCCGAGGGGCGCGCGGAGCATCCCGGCTTCGAGCACGCACCGCGCGTGCCTGCGACCCGATCGCGGGCAAGATCGACGCCGGTGGCCGCGGTGGTAGGTTGACCCCGCTCGGTCGGTCGCGGCCGCAGCGCATCGCGGGGCTCGTCGTCCTCGCCGAGGCGATCGCGATCGGGTTCCTCCCGCTGTTCGCGGGGCCGGGGTACGAGCAGGCGTTCGCCACTGGGCTCGTCGCGCCGAGCGCGGTCGCCGTCGCCACCGCGCTCGACGGGTCCGAGAACGAGGGCGACAAGCCCTTCGCCGCCGCCGTGCGCGGGGTCGAGAGCGGCGTCCTCGCGGCCGCGCTCGCGCTCGCGGTGGCCTTCCTCCACGGCCTGCGCGTGGGGGCCTGCGACCCCCTCGGAGGCGTCCGCCTCTTCCTCCTCGGGCCCGGCGTCGGCTGCGTGCTCGCCGGCCTGTGGGGCGCGTTCGCGGCGCAGCTCGCGCGAGGCCGCTCGCGGCGCCGGCTCGCGGCGATCGCCCTCGCGCTCGCGGCGCCCCTCGGCTGCGTGTTCGCCGGGGTGTACCGCTTCTGGTCGTCGCCGATGATCTTCGCCTTCGACCCCTTCGTCGGCTACTTCAGCGGAACCGTGTATGATACAGTCATCGATCCGGGCCCGGCGATGACCTCGTACCGCCTCGGATCGCTCGCGACCATCGTGAGCGTGCTCGCGGCGGCGCGGACGGCGGAGGCGCGCCCGGGCGGCGGCGTCACCTTCCGGGCGAGGCGCGGGCGCGCGCGCCTGCTCGCGCTCGCGGTGGTCGCGGCGGCCGTCAGCCTCGGCGTGTGGGTGAAGGGGGCCTCGCTCGGGCACTTCTCGACGCCGGAGTCGATCGCCAAGGAGCTCGGCGGCAAGAAGAGCGGCAAGCGCTGCGACGTCGTCCACCCGGCGACGATGCGCGTCGACGAGGTCGACCTCCTGGTGCGCGACTGCGACGAGGAGCTCGTGGCCGTCGAGAGGTCGATGGGGATCGCTGGGCCCGCCCGGATCACGGCGTATTTCTTCCGCGACGCCGAGGAGAAGAAGCGCCTGATGGGCGCGGCGAACACCTACATCGCGAAGCCGTGGCGCGAGGAGGTCTACCTCCAGCTCGCGCCCTATCCGCACCCGGTGCTCGGCCACGAGATCGCGCACGTGGTGGCGGGCTCGGCGGGGCAGGGGCCCTTCCGGGTGGCGGGCGCGGCGGGGGGCTTGTGGCCGAACCCGGGGCTCATCGAGGGGATGGCGGAGGCGGCCGCGCCCGACGAGGACGAGATCAGCGACGCGGTGTGGACGCGGGCGATGATGGAGCTCGGGATCTTGCCGTCGCTCGATCGGGTCTTCGGCTTCGGCTTCTTCGGCGAGGCCTCCTCGAAGGCCTACACCATCGCCGGGGCCTTCGTCGGCTGGGCGCGCGACCGCTTCGGCAAGGACAAGGTCCTCGCGTGGTACGGCGGCGCCCCCGTCACCACCGCCTTCGGCGCCCCGCTCGCCGCGCTCGAGCGCGACTTTCGGGCGCACCTCGGCGCGCTCCCCGTCTCCGCCGACCTCCTCGCCACCGCCAAGGCGCGCTTCGCGCGTCCGAGCATCTTCGGGCGCGCCTGCCCGCACGCGGTCGACGAGCTGCGCAAGGAGGGCGACGTCTGCCGGGACTCGGGCCGGGTGGAGGAGGCGCTCCGGAAATACGGTGGCGCCCTCGCCCTCGATCCCGCCGATCACGGCTCGCGCCTGTCGGCGGCGCAGCTCCGCGCCCGCCTCGAAGATCGCGCGCGCGGCCGGGCCGAGCTCCAGGCGATCTCCGCGGACGAGCGCTACCCGAGGACGGTTCGCGACCGCGCCGAGGAGGCGCTCGGCGACGCCGACTGGCTCGATGGCCAGCGCGCGGCCGCCGCCGCCCACTACGACGTCGTCGCCAAGCGCTCGCTCGACGAGGACATGGCGAGGACGATGGAGATCAAGGCGCTCGGGGCGCGGGACGAGCGCCTGGGCCCGACGGTGCAGCGGCTCTTGCTCGGCGAGCGGACCCTCCCCCCCGACCTCCTCGTCTCCGGCCTCTCGCTCGGCGCGGCGATCGAGCGGTCGCCGTCGGATCCGATCCTGCGCTACCTCGAGGGCAGGAACCTCTCCCAGCGCGGGCGCTACGCCGAGGCGCGCGTCGCGCTCGAGGCCTCGCTGGCGAGCGGCGCGAAGGAGGCGCGGATCACGCGCGAGACCCTGCGCGTCCTCGCGGTCGCGATCTGCTCGATGGGCGACCGCGCGGGCGCGGCCGCGCTCGCGGACCGCGTCCAGGCGTCGTCGGTGTTCGCGCAGGGCAGCGGCCGTCGGGCCGCGGTGCTCCGCCTGCTCGATCGCTGCGCGCGGTGAGCCCGCTTCGGGCCCCGCTCAGGGAGCGCGCCGCTGGGGGACGACCGCGCGCTCGACGTCGCGCACCGCCTCGCCGATGGCGCGGAGATCGGCGCTGCCGCCGATGATGAAGACGCCGCTGTAGGTGCGCAGATCCACGACCTCGAGCCGGCTCGGCACGACGAAGTCGTTGAGCGCGTAGGCCTTCCCCCAGCCGTACGCGAGCTGGGCGCCGAGGAGGATCTCCGCCGTCCGGCCGTGCCACCGCACCCCCGCCGATCCGATCGCGCGGCTGACCTGGTCCTGGTGCAGGAGGTCGATGGTGGGGAGCGCGCGCGGCGTGAGGCGCTCCGCGGCCGAGAAGTCGGTCGCGACGCCGCCGAGGAGGCTCGTCCCCGGCGTCCACGTGTACTCGAAGCCCATCGCGGTGTTGACCACCGGCCGCGCGCGCTCGCGCGCGACCACGTCGTACCCGCGCGTCGTGACGCCGGCGGCTCCGCCCGTGACCTCGTCGACGTGGAGATCGGCGGTGAGGGCGTCGCGCCACGGCGCGTACGCGACGAGGTTGGTCTCGACGCGCAGGCGCGGCCACTCGACCCCGTAGCCGAGGGCGAGCCGGAAGGGCAGGGGCGCCGCGAAGTCGCCGTGGGCGATCGAGGTGCGGGCCTGGTCGGGGCGGGTGACGGTGGACGACTCGTTCGCCGAGAACGTCCCCCACGGCGAGCCCGCCTGGGACATCACGCTCACCCCGAGCTGGGAGCCGCGGCTCGTCCGGTAGGTGAGCCCTCCGATGACGGCGAGATCGAACGCGTGGGCGTTCGCCGACGCCGCGAAGCTCGAGGCGACGGCGCTCCCCCGAGGGTCGGTGGCGACGTGGGTCGACGACCAGTTCGCCTCGTAGGACGCGTACGAGCCGTGGACCGAGATCCCGAGCGCGAGGTCGTCGGTGATGTAGCTCGAGAAC
>JAEUKG010000825.1 GCA_016794325.1 Myxococcales bacterium
CGCCGCGCGCGTGCTCGCGCCCCTCGAGGAGCCGCGGCAGCGCGCGGAGGCGGCGATCGCGCTCGCGGGCGCCATCCGCGAGCGCTTCGGCGGCGAGGTCCCGGAGAGCGTGGACGCGATGGCGTCGCTCCCCGGCGTGCAGCGCACGGTGGCGAACGTCGTCGCGCGGCGCGCGTTCGGGGTCGTCGCGGGCGCGCCGCCGAGCGTCCCCGTGGAGGACGACGAGCCGGTCCCGTCGTCCACCGTCGACGCCTCGCGGCTGCCCGCCGACTGGGAGGCCGCGCTCGGCGCGTCGTACGCCGAGCTCGACGTGCCCGGCGTCATCGAGCGCGTGGCGAAGGAGCGGGCGACCGGCGCGGTCTTCCCGCCCGCGTGGGAGACGTTCACGGCGTTCGTCCACGCGCCGTTCGCGCGGACGCGCGTGCTCCTCCTCGGTCAGGATCCGTATCCGACGCCGGGCCTCGCGCACGGGCTCGCGTTCTCGGTCAAGCGCGGCGTCAAGCTCCCGCAGTCGCTCGCCAACATGTTCCACGAGCTGGTCGCCGACGTCGGGTGCAAACCCCCGACGCACGGGTACCTCTTGCCGTGGGCGCGGCAGGGGGTGCTGCTCCTCAACTCCGTGCTCACTGTGCGCGCGTCCGAGCCCGGGTCGCACAAGCTGTTCGGGTGGCGCGAGCTCACGAACGCCGTCATCCGCGCGCTCGACGAGCGCGAGGAGCCCGTCGTCTTCGCGTTCTGGGGAGGCTACGCGCGCGCCCACGCCAAGCTGGTCAAGAGCCCGCGCCACGTCATCCTCGAGAACGCGCACCCGAGCCCGATGTCGGTGAAGGCGTTCCGTGGGAGCCGCCCCTACTCGCGCATCAACGCGGCGCTCCGCCAGGTCGGCCAGCCCGAGATCGACTGGTCCCTCGAGTGACCGCGCTCCGGGCCCCGCTGCACCACGGCGCCACCTCGGCGACCGTCTCGGTCTTGATCGTCGGCGCCGGCGCGGTCGGGCAAGTGCTCGGGCGTCACCTCGCGCGAGGTGGGGCGAGCGTCACGTTCCTGGTGCGCGAGAAGTACGCCGAGGAGACGCGGCGCGGCTTCGCCATGCGCCCGCTGAACGGCGGCGGCCGCACCTCGAGGCGCTTCGACTCCTTCGAGGTCGTGACCGCCGTCGAGGAGGGCGCGCGCTACGATCAGGTGCACCTCGCCATCCCTTCGCCGATCGCGCGAGGCTGGCTCGAGCCGCTCGCGCGGGCGACGCCCGGCGCGACGATCGTCTCCTACCAGCCGGCGCTCGACGACCGGGCGACGATCCTGGACGCCGGGGTGAGCGAGGAGCGCCTCGTGGCCGCGCTCGTCGGCTTCATCGCCTACGCGGCCCCGCTCGAAGGCGAGGAGCCTCGCGAGCCCGCGCTGGCCTACTGGTTTCCGCCGCTGTCGCCGTGTCTCTTCTCCGGGGCTCGCGCCGAGTCCGTGGTCCGCGCGCTCGAGGCGGGCGACTTGCCGGCCAAGGTCCACGCCGACGTGCCGCGCGCGAGCGCGTTCCCGACCGCGATCATGATGGCGTACCTCTGCGCGCTCGAGCGAGCGGGATGGTCGCTCGACGCGCTCGTGGGTGGGTCGATGCTCGCCGCCGGCGCCGAGGCGGCCCGCGAAGCGACCGCCATCGTCGCGGCGCGCGAGGGCTCGCCGCCGCTCGTGGCGCGTCTCCTCGGCTCGCCGCT
>JAEUKG010000842.1 GCA_016794325.1 Myxococcales bacterium
GCCTCCGTGCGTCCGGTGACCCTGTTCGCGAGGCACGAGGACGTGGTACACGAGTCGCCCGATCCAAGCAAAGGAAGGCTGAGATGGAGATTCGCACGGTGGGCGTCCTCGGCGCCGGGCAGATGGGCGGCGGGATCGCGCAGGTGGCGGCGACCGCGGAGTACCAGGTCGTCCTCGCGGACGCGTCGCGCGAGCTCGCGGAGAAGGGCCGCGCCAAGATCGACGCGATCCTCGGCAAGCAGGTGGAGAAGGGCAAGCTGACCGACGACGCGCGCAAGGCGATCGTGGGTCGCATCCGGCCCGCCGCGGGCCCCGCGGACTTCGCCGACTGCGACCTCGTGGTCGAGGCCGCGACCGAAAACGTCACCCTCAAGCTCGAGCTCTTCCGCGCGTGCGACGCCGCGATGAAGCCGGGCGCGATCCTCGCGAGCAACACGTCGTCGATCTCGCTCACCAAGCTCGCGGGGGCGACCAAGCGCCCCGAGCGCGTGATCGGCATGCACTTCATGAACCCCCCGCCGCTGATGAAGCTCGTCGAGATCGTCCGCGCGGTGCAGACCACCGACGAGACCTACGACCTCGTCAAGAAGGCCGCCGAGAAGATGGGCAAGACGGTGACGACGAGCAAGGACGCCCCCGGCTTCCTCGTCAACCGCATGCTCGTCCCGATGCTCTGCGAGGCCTGCTTCGCCCTCCAGGAGGGGCTCGGGACCCCGGAGGACATCGACACCGGCGCCAAGCTCGGGCTCAACCACCCGATGGGGCCCCTCGAGCTGTCCGACCTCATCGGCCTCGACACGGTGCTCGCGATCGCCGACGTCCTGCACCGCGACCTCGGCGACGACAAATACCGCGCCCCCACCCTGCTCCGGAACCTCGTCGCCGCGGGCTGGTACGGCAAGAAGTCCGGCCGCGGGTTCTACGTCTACGACGAGAAGGGCCAGCGCGTCCGCGCGTCGGTGTGACGGAGAGGCTCATGACCGACGACATCCTCCTCGTGGAGCGCGAGGGCGGCGTGGCCCACGTCACCTTGAACCGCCCCGACAAGCTGAACGCCCTGAACACCGCCCTCCTCGACGCGCTCCTCGCCGCGATCGTGGATCTCGACTGCGATCCCGACGTGCGCGCCTGCGTGATGACGGGCGCGGGCGACAAGGCGTTCGCGGCCGGCGCCGACATCCAGGCGATGGTGGAGATGACGACCTCGCAGGCCAAGGCGTTCTCGGACAAAGGGCACGCGCTCGGCGCGGCGATGGAGTCCGCGCACTTCCCCATCATCGGCGCGATCAACGGCTTCGCGCTCGGCGGCGGGTGCGAGCTCGCGCTCGCGTGCGACTTCCTCTACGCCTCGGAGAAGGCGAAGTTCGGGCAGCCCGAGGTCAACCTCGCGGTCATCCCCGGCTTCGGCGGCACCCAGCGCCTCGCGCGCCGGGTGGGCATCGGACGCGCGCGCGAGCTGTGCTTCACCGGCGACCTCATCGGCGCCGAGGAGGCGCTGCGCATCGGCCTCGTGAACGTCGTGACCCCCCACGCCGACCTGCTCGCGAAGGCGAAGGACACCGCGGCCCGCATCGCCAAGAAGGGCCCGCTCGCGGTCGCCCAGTGCAAGCGCGCGATGCTCCGCGGCGCCGACGTCCCGCTCGCGGTCGCGCACGAGCTCGAGGCCCAGGCGTTCTCGCAGCTCTTCGGCACCGCCGACCAGCGGGAGGGGATGCGGGCCTTCCTCGACAAGCGACCGGCGAGCTTCACGGGGAAGTAGCCCGCTCGGGCGTCAGAGGTGGCGCACCGACGCCACCACCGTGCCCGCGATCGCGGCGAACGCCGCCATCGCGGCCGCGGCGACGTAGCCGATCCGGGCGAGGCGCCGCGCGAGCGGGCGCCGCTCCGCGCCGACGCGCGCCTCGAGCGCGTGCGCGAGCGCGCCGACCCACGCGAACGCGACCGCGCCGAACGCGAGGTGCTCCTTGCGCTCGAACAGCCAGCCGATCGCGGGCGTGGCGACGAAGAGGTCGTGCTTGACCACCTCCCGGTACGGGCCGTAGAGCGCGAGGCCCAGCCCGAACACGAGCGTCGTCCCGACGGTGGCGAGCCACGTCGCGAGGGGCGCGCGCCGCGACGGCCGCCGCAGCAGGACCACCGGGTGCAGGAGCGCCGCGACCACCATGAACCCGGCGTTGCCGTGGATTTCGGTGAGAAGGCGGACCGGATCGACCAACACTCGAGTACGATACTCGCCTACGGTAGGGACGCGCGATGGGTACAGGAATGTGCGAGACCCACGGCGACCGAGCTCGGGTCGGTCGCTGCCTCGTCTGCCTTCGGGAGGTCTGCGCGGAGTGCGCGACGTTCGAGGTCGGTCGCGGCGTGGCCTGCGGCCCCTGCGGCGAAGCCGAGATCGCGCGCGCGCCGCGCTCGGGGATGATGGCGGTCGGCCTCGTGGCCTTGGGCTACCTCGCCGTCGTCGCGATCGGGGTCGGCCTCTTCAAGGGGCGGCCGCTCGTCGTCGGCGTCGCGGCCCTCTTCGCGGTCTTCTTGTCGCGGATCCTGCCGCTCCGCCCGAGCCTCGGGCGCGTCGACATCCGGCGCCGGGGAGGTGGGCCGTGACCGCGGAGACCCTCGGGCAGGTGCTGGCCCAGGACGCGGCGATCACCACCCTGCGGCGGGGCCTCGCGGCGGGGCGGGTGCACCACGCCCTCCTGTTCGACGGGCCCGCGGGCGTGGGCAAGGAGCTCGCCGCGTTCGGGCTCGCGCAGGCGCTCGTGTGCGAGCGTCGGGAGGCGGGGAGCGACCGCGCGTGCGCCGCGTGCTCCGCCTGCCGCCGCGCGATGCCGCCCGCGGATCCGCGGGGGTTGCCGCTCCACCCGGACGTGGTCTTGCTCGAGCGCGGGCTCCACGAGCCGGCGCGCATCGGGCGCCGGACGCCCGAGACGCAGGAGATCTCGATCGACCAGGTGCGGGCCCTCGTGCTCGCGCGCGCGGCGTTCGGGCCCCACGAGGGTCGGGCGAAGGTGTTCGTGATCCGACGGGCCGAGGAGCTCAGCATCTCGGCGGCGAACGCCTTGCTCAAGACGCTGGAGGAGCCGGGCGATCGCACCCACTTCGTGATGCTCACCGAGAACCGCGACTGGCTGATGCCGACGATCCTCTCGCGGACCCAGCGCGTCCGCTTCGGCCACCTCCCCGACGCCGTCGTCGAGCGGCTGCTCGCGGGGCGCGGCGTCGCGAGCGCAGACGCGAAGGAGGCGGCGCGGCTCGCGGCGGGGAGCTTCGAAGCCGCGCTCGCGCTCGTGGACGAGCAGGCGCTCGCCGACAAACGCGCCTTCGTCGAGAGCGCGCTCGCCGCCCTCGACGCCCCCACCACCCAGGGCGCGGTCGATCTCGCCGAGGCCGAGAAGAAGGACAAACGCGCCCTCGCCGAGAAGCTCGGCGCGCTCGCGAGCGCCCTCCACGCGCGCTCGGTCGCGGCGCTCGCCTCGGACCCGACGGCGCGCGCCGCGGACGTCGCCGCCCGCCAGCACGCCCTCGTGCTCGACGCGATGGTGCGGCTGGAGAGGAACGCGTCGCCGCAGCTCGTGGTCGAGTCGCTCTTCTTCGCGCAGCGCGCGCTCTGACCGGGAGGCTGTCCGTGCTGTAATGTCGGCGCCGGCGTGGCAGAATGGGGCGTGGACACGCTCTCTGGCCCGGCACTCGCGCTGTTCATGTCGACGCCCACGCCCGGATACCTGACCCGGCGCGAGGGCACGCACTTCGTCCTCGAGGCGCTGAACCACAAGGCGCAGGGCCTCACCAAGCTGCCCGCGTCGATGATCGGCCGTCCGCTGGATCCGCTCTACGCCGACCAGCCGGAGGCGATGGCCGCGGCCGAGACCGCGTTCCGAGAGCAGCGGACGATCGCGCGCGACCTCCGCGTCCGGCGCGCCGACCTCGCGGTCGCGAACCAGACGCTGCGGCTCACGTTCGTGCCGATGCCTCCGGCCCACCTCGTCGTCTACAGCGAGGACGTCACCGAGCCCTCCGACCTCGCCCGCGGCCTCGCCGACGCCGAGGCCCGCAACGCGTCGATCGTCGCCGCGATGATGGAGGGCGTGCTCCTGCTCGACACCCAGGGCCTGACCCTCCTCGGCAACGCGGCGGCGGCGAAGCTCCTCGGCGTCCGCGAGGCCGACCTCTTGCGTCGAGCCCCCGAGGACATCCGAGCTTGGCGCGTCGACGACGCGCCGGCGGCGCCCGGGGACCTCCCGTGGCGCCGTGCGCTCGCGACCGGCGAGGGCGTGAGCGCCGTGCGGCTGACGCTCGACGTCGACGGCGCGCGGCGAGCCGTGCTCGCCTCCGCGCGCCCGATCCGCGATCCGACCCGCGGCGAGCTCACGTCGGTCGCGTGCACGCTCACCGACGTGACCGCGCTCGAGGAGAGCTCGGCCGCGCTCCGCGAGAGCGAGCTCGCGTTCCACCGGAGCGAGCGGTGGCTCGACGCCGCGCTCGAGGCGGGTCAGCTCGGCGTCTTCGAGTGGAGCAGCGACGACAACCGCGGCACGTGGTCGCCGCACCTGGAGGCGTTGTTCGGCGTCCAGACGGAGCCCGGCGTCGCCGGCTACCTCGAGCTCGTGCACCCCGAGGATCGGCCGCGGATCGCCGAGATCGCGATGGCCACGCTCGGCCAGCCCGGCGCGTCGTTCGACACCCACTACCGCGTGGTCCGTCCCGACGGGGAGGTGCGCTGGGTGAGGACCACCGGGCGCTACGTCGAGTACGACGGGCGGATGCGGCTCCTCGGCGTGATGGCCGACATGTCGGAGCGCTACCGGATGCAAGAGGCGCTCGCGCGCGCCGAGCGCCTCGAGAGCCTCGGGAGGCTCGCGGGCGGAGTCGCCCACGACTTCAACAACCTGCTCACCGTGATCTTGACGTCCGTCGGCCTCGCCCAGGCGGGGGCGTCGTCGGAGGTGCAGCGCGAGCTCGCCACCGTCCAATACGCGGCCGAGCGGGCCCGCGAGCTGACGGGGCAGCTCCTCGCGTTCGCGCGCCGGCAGGTCGTGGAGATCTCCGTCGTCGACCTCGACGCGCTGCTCCGCCGCACCGAGCAGATGTTGCGGCGGCTCGTCGGCGACGAGATCGAGCTGCGCACCGAGGACGTGCGTTCGGGCGCACACGTCCGGGTCGACGCGGCGCAGGTGGAGCAGGTCGTCGTCAACCTCGTCGCGAACGCGCGCGACGCCATGCCCCAGGGCGGCCGCATCGCCCTCGCGACCGGCGTCGAGCGCGTCGACGAGGCCGCGGCGAGCGCCCTCGGCGTCGCCACCGGCGACTACGTGGTCCTCGAGGTCGAGGACTCCGGCGCCGGGATCGACCCGACCGTGCGCGAGAAGCTCTTCGAGCCGTTCTTCAGCACCAAAGACTCCGGCACCGGCCTCGGCCTCGCGAGCGCGTACGGCATCGTGCGCCAGCTCGGAGGCACGATCGCGGTCGAGAGCGAGGCCGGCGCCGGCGCCGTCTTCCGGGTCTACCTCCCCAAGGTGGAGCCGCCGCGCGAGGGCGCTCCCCGGGCGAGCGCGCCTCGGCGCGCGACCGGGCGCGGCGAGTCGATCCTCCTCGTCGACGACGACGAGCTCGTCCGCGCGACGACGGCGCGGCTCCTCGAGCGCCTCGGCTACAGCGTCACCGCCACTGGCGACGCCGAGTCGGCCCTCGCGGCCGCGGCCGCCGCGCCGGCGCCGTTCGCGCTGCTCCTCACCGACATGAGCATGCCGGGGATGAACGGGCTCGAGCTCGTGCAGCGGATGCGAGAGCGACACCCCCAGACGCGCGCGCTCGTCGTGTCGGGCAACCCGCCTCCGGCGGAGACCTCCGACGCGCTGGCGTTCCTCCAGAAGCCGTACACCCTCGAGTCGCTCGCGGCGCGCGTCCGGGCGCTCCTCGCGAGCGCGGGCTGACCGGCCCCGAGGGTCGGCGCCGGCCGCCCACCTTCTCCCACGTCGGACGGCCCGCGAGCGGGCTCGCGCTCGTCCGCCTCCAGCGCGGTCCGCGCGGCCAACGGTGGCGTGGTCACCGCCCCGACCACGCCGTCGTTCCGGGTGGCACGGTGTGAAAACCGAGATAGTCTTATCGTGGCGGTTCGCGTGCCCACGCTCGGGTGGCGGACCGAACAGGGAGGTGTTCATGCAAGGACGTGCCGTTGCTTCGTCGCTCGGGCTGTGCGTGTGCGTTTCGTGGCTCTTGGCGGGCTGCGCCGCCGACACCGGGGAGGCGCCGTCGGAGGCGGTCGGCGAGGCGCGCGCGGCCGCGCGCCCGGACCGCTCCTTCACCGTCGATTTCTCGGGCTGCAGCGAGATGGCCTCGCTCACGCCGGTGCCCGTCGCGAACGTCCGCGACAAGGTCCCCGCGGGCTACGCGCTCGCCAACGAGGCCGCAGGCACGACGTTCATCGTCGTGCGCATCGCCCACTGCTCGGGGATGGCGATCGACGGCGAGGCCGACGGGGCGGGCACCGTGGCCCAGGTCGGCGTGAACCTCGTGTCGCCCGACGGGACCGGCGACATCAACAACTATACGCTCTGGTACTACACGACGAGCCGCGCCCTCTTCCAGAAGCTCAAGCGCGTCGGGATCGACGAGGCGCAGTGGACGCCGGGCATCGACTATCGCTACACGGCGTCCGGCCCCGGCGCGCCGCGGCTCGACATCACCGTGCCCGGCAACCCCGCCTTCACCGTCGGCGGCCCGGTCACCGCCACCGGCGGCCCGGTGCCCTTCACCGCCAACTGGTGGGGCGACCGCGGCGACGAGCGCGTCCGCATGAACACGACCCTGCCGGCGATCGGCTTCGGCGGCGCGACGATGTCCCTGACGACGAGCCCGCGCTCGAAGCTCGGGCGCGTCCTCGGCTCGGGGGCGGCGACGTTCCCGATCTTCGACAGCTACAACGAGTTCGCGGGCGCCCACATGGTGGTGGAGCAGCGCTGACCGTCACTTCTTGCGGCCGACGAAGCCCTCGGAGAAGTGCTTGACCGTGGCCTTCATGCGGCCGCCTTCGACCGTACCGCCGACGTCGTTGAACGCCGGGCTGCCCGCCGACCAGAACATGGTCGCGGGCTGCCCGTCGGCGGTGAAGGGCATCGTCATGGTGACGGTGCCGGCGAACTCGGTCCCCGACGGCTCGCAGTGGAAGATCGGAGAGAGCGCGACGTAGCCGTCGGGCGCGGCCTTCGTCGTCTTCTCGACGCGGATGTTCGTCGCCTTCGACACCGCGCCCGGGGCGAAGGTGATCGTCGCGCCGGCGACGTCCATCGCCCCGCCCTCCGGGCCGATCGTCTTCTCGGCGGTGGTGGGGGCGTCGTTCGTGGTCGAGCTGGAACAGCCGAGCGTGACGGCGAGGAGGGCGGCGACGAGCGTGGTCTTCTTCATGGGGCTCCGTGATCGCGTGGCGTGAGGTCGCCCGGTCGGCGACGCCCGCTTCAGTCGAGGGTGGCGCGGCCCGAGGGGAGGATCTCGTACATCCCCTCCTCGAGCGACACGCCGCGGTAGGCGTGGGAGCTGCCTCCCCCGACGACGACGAGGAGGCGCTCGGGGCCCGCCGCGCGGTATTCGGCTACGACGCACTCGGCGCCGAAGTCGGGCGCGCCCGAGCCGAAGCGCGAGACGCGGAGCGGCAAGCGACGGTAGCGCTCGAAGCGCAACCCCTCGTGCTCGATCGAGCTCGGGGGCTCGCCGCGCGTGAGCACGACGCCGGGATCGATCGGCGACAGCCACGTGAGGGCCGACTCCGGCCGGGGCGTCGCGAGGACCACGACGTCCTTGCCGGCCTCGGGCGCGAAATAGAGGGCGCGCATCGGCTCCTCCTCGGAGAGGACGAGGACGCCGGCGAGCCACGCCTCGTCGCCGCCGTCGCGCAGCACGACGTCGCCGAGCTTGCACGGGAACGCGTCGAGGGGGGCCGCGGGCTCGCTCTCCTTCGGCACTTGGGGCTCCTTCTTCTTCTTCTTCGTCTCGTCGCTCTTCGCGTCTGCGGGGGCGCCGCCCGGCTCGCCGTCCGCGTCCGAGCCCTCGGGGTCGCCCTCGGTCTTCCGCTCGTCCTCGGGTCTCTTGGCGTCGGGCTCGGGGGCCTTCTTCCGTGGGAGCCCGCCCGCGATGAGCCGACCGAGGATCACCCCCGAGGCGAGCACGAGGCCGGTGACGATGAGGCTCACGAGAGCGCCTCGGCCATCCGCGACGAGCCGGCGAGCGCCGACCCCAACGCCCGCGCGCGGGCGGTGATGCTCGACTCCGACGCCCCGGCGGCGAGCACGTCGCCGATCACGGCCGCGACCGGGGTCAGCCGCCCGACCTCGGGAGCGCGCTCGAGGGTGATGCCGCCGATGGCGACGAGCGGGATGCGCGCCCTCCGCGCGAGGTCGGCGGCGGTGCGCAGGTCGTCGAGCCCCACGACCGGATCCGGGTTCCGCTTGGTCGTGGTCGCGAACACGGGGCCGTAGGCGACGTAGCGCGGCCGCGCGGCCAGCGCTCGCTCGAGCTGCGCGAGGTCATGGGTCGACACGCCGACGGCGACCGAGGGGGCGATGCGCGAGACGAGGTCGTGGGGGAGGTCCTCCTGACCGACGTGGACCATGTCGCAGCCCGCGAGGGCGGCGAGATCCACGCGATCGTTGGCCACGAGGGGGACGCCCGCCCGCTGGCAGAGCGGCCTCAGGCGTCGGAGGAGCTCGAGCACCTCCCGCGCCGACAGATCCTTGGCCCGGAGCTGGAGGGCGCACGGCTCCGCCGCGAGGAGGGCGCGCGCGAGGGCGAGCTCCTCGACCTGCTTCGCGCGGGCGAACGTGACGTCCAAGATCGCGTAGAGGCCGCGCATTTCGCTGGGGTCCACCGAAGGGAAGAGGGGGGAGCGGCGAGTCGGGCCGCGGACCCTGGGACTAGCGGCAACCGGGCGGAGCGTCAACAGAGCCGGCGCGCCGATGAAGGTCCCTCGCGGGGGATGGAGGACATGGACGACATGGACCGACATCCGTGAGGTTTACACGCTTCGCGCGGCGGCCCCGGGAACGGACATTGTTTGTCACGCCACCGATCGAAGCCCGCGACTCCACAGGGTTCGCGGGCGCCGACGAAAAAAAGTCGAAGATGATGGATTGACCTCTCGCGACCAAAAAACGTAGGGTGGCCCCAGACTGAACGATACGCCGGGACACTCGCGTTCGAGGGTCGACCAGGCGACGGTCGTGAACGACACGGGGGTCGAGGAAGCGACGAGCTTCCTCGTCGACGAGGGAACCCGCCATCGCGGGGCGCGCGACGTTCGTGCGTCCATGCGGCGGCCGTTTATTGGGGAGAGCGCACATGTTTCCGAACAACACGGCAGTACCGGCTGTGAGCGGGCTTGCGTCTCAGCACGACGACGACGAGATGACCGACAACCGACCCTCGGGGATCTACCTCCGAGCGGCCGCGCCGATCGACGCGGCGCCGTCGACCGAGCCCGACGGCCCGGGCGCCGAGGTGATCCCGCTGCCCGCGCCGGTCCCGCTCGATCGGGACCGGCAGCGGTCGCGGCGCAAGCGCCTCGTCAAGGCGCGGACCATCAGCGTCAAGCGCACGTCGAAGCAAGAGCTGGCGATGGGGCGGATCCTCTACCCGGAGATGGACGTCGAGCGCCCTGCCACGCGCGCCGACTGCAAGGACGGCTGCCGCCCCTGCCCCTTCGTGTCGTGCAAGCACCACCTCTACCTCGACGTGAACGCCCGCACCGGCGCCATCAAGCTGAACTTCCCCGACCTCGAGGTCTGGGAGATGTCGGAGACGTGCGCGCTCGACGTGGCCGACCGCAGCGCGGCGACGCTCGAGGAGACGGGCGGGATCATGAACCTCACCCGCGAGCGCATCCGCCAGCTCGAGGTCACCGGCCTCGCCAAGCTCGCGGCGGTCCGCGATCTGCGCGAGCTCGTCGACGGCGAGGGCGACTCGAAGAAGCGGCGCCTCCCCCTCGCGCCGAGCGCGGCCGAGGCGCGCATGGGCGACGACGACGGTGACGACGAGGACGAGGGCGAGGACGACCTCGACGACGAGGTCGACGCGCTCTTCGCCGGTCCGGCTGGCGACGCCTCGCCTCCGAGCGCCGACGACTTCGACGTCGACGCCTTCGTGAGCGACGCCCTCGACTGACGCGCGACGAGGCGCCCCGGCGGCGCCGAGCGCCCGTCGTCCTACGCCGTTCGGCCGGGGTCGAGATCGAGCCGCTCGATCGCGACGTCGGCGCCGAGCCGCGCTCCGTCGGCGAAGCTCTCGAGCGGAGAAGCCACCGCTGGCGACGGCGCGAGCACGTCGCCGCGCTCCGCCGCTCCGAACGCCGCCAGGCCCGGCGCCTTCGCGCGATCGCGGTCGAGGACCCGCAGCCGCCCGGCGACGGGGGCGCCGCCGCGCTCCCCGCACACCAGCGCCTCCTCCTTCCCCTTGGTCGCCATGCGCGACGACACGAGGCGCAGACGCAGCGGGCGCGGCCCGAGCGCCCGGGCGAGCGTCGCGCCGTCGCGGCGAAGGACGAGGTACGTGAAGGTGAGGCCCTGCCACCGCAGGCCGGCGCTCCGCGCGACGGGGACGAGCCACTCGGGCAGGTCGACCGCGAGGTCGTCGTGGCACCAGTCCGTCTCGGCGATCCGCGCCGGGCACGGGCCGGCGTGGAGGCAGGGCGCGAACGGCGCGTGGCCGGCGGCGGCGAGCGCGTCGCGGACGGCGTGGAGGTGGCGGGAGCGAGCGCGCAGCGCGGGCTCGATGACGACGAGCGAGCCGTCGGCCCGCACCGAGCGGCGGAGGAGGTCGGCGAGCACGCCGGCGTGGCGCTCGACGCGCTCCGCCTCCGGGAGCTCGAGATCGAGCTCCGAGAGGACCTGCCCGAGGAGCACGAGGTCGTGCTCGAGGGGCTGCGGTCGGCGGGCGTCGTCGACGCTGGTGTGCACGTCGAGGGCGACCGGCGACGCCGGGGCGCGCTCGGCGATCTCGGCGCCGACGCGGAGAGCGGCGGCGTCTCCGTCTTTCCATGTAGCTTGCACCTTTCCGGCGTGGCCGGCGGCGGCGAGCGCGCGCACGACCCCCGTCGTCGTGGCGCCGACGCCCGCGCCGAGGTCGAGGATGGAGAGGGGACGGTCCTCGGGGATCCGCAGCAGGCCCGCGCAGACGAGCTCGCGCACCGCGCCCGCGCCCTTCGGGACGTCCCTCGGGAACGAGAACGCCACGCGGGCCGGCAAGAGCTCGGCCGCGGCGGCGCCGAGCACGCCGTCTTCGTTGTAGGCCTCGCTGAGCCGCGCGACGAGGGCGCCGAGCTCGCGGACCGACGCGCTCCCGGGCCAGCCGCGGGCCCGGGCGACCTCGTCGAGGACGCCGCGCCACGGCTCCCCGAGCGGAGCCACGAGCCGAGCACCGATCGGCATCGTCAGACCGCGCGCGCGGAGCCGCGCCGAGCGAGGGGGCGCCGGCGCCGGCGCCCGAGCGCCCGCCTGCGGATGGGAAGTTTCATGCGCGCTGGACGTTATCCGAAATGGCGGCGGCGCGCCCGTCGCTTCGGCCGCGGGCCCGCCCCATTTCCCCCGATCCGTAGTAGACGATGGCCTCGTGAAGCTCCCCTCCTCTCCCCTGCTCTGCGCCGCGCTCGGCGCCGCCGCGCTCGCCACGCTCTCCGGCTGCGGCACGCCGCCTCCGAAGTCCCCGCTGCCCACCGGGCAGGCGGCGATCGAGCGAATGCGGGCGTCGTCGTCGTGCGGCTACGGCGTGCAGGCGGACGCCAAGATCGACTTCTTCGGCAAGCAGGGGCGCATCCGCGGCAACCTCCTCCTCTACGCCTTCGCCTCCGCGAAGATGCGCATGGACGCGATGACCCAGTTCGCGGCCACGCCGATCGTCACGTTGACGAGCGACGGCCACCGCTTCGCCCTCGCCGACCTGCGGGAGAAGCGCTTCTACGTGGGCCCGGCGTCGGCGTGCAACATCGCCAAGTTCACGACCGTGCCCATCCCTGGGCACGTGCTCGTCGGCTTCTTGCGAGGCGACGCGCCCGTCCTCAAGCACGACCCCGCCCGGTCGACCGTCGAGTGGAGCTCGAAGGGCTACTACGTCGTGCGGCTCTTCGGCACCGACGGGCTCCACGAGGAGGAGGTGCACGTGGCGCCGTCTCCGGCCGACTTCGACAAGCCCTGGCAAGATCAGCGCGTGCGCATCCTCGACGTCGTCGTCCGCCGGCAGGGCGGCGTCGTGTACCACGCCGAGCTCGAGGGGCACGCGCCGGCGGCGATGGCGAAGGAGCGCGTGGACGAGGCGGGCATCGACGATCCGATCCCGCCGAGCGGCCCGCAGTGCACCGCGGAGGTGCCGCGCCGCATCCACCTCGAGGTGCCCGGCACCGGGGAGGACGTGCTGTTCCGCTACGATCAGGTCACGTGGAACCCGCCGCTCCCCGAGGGCATCTTCGTTCAACCTCCACCTCCGGGGCTCCCGATGGTCCCTGTAGAATGCAAGGATTGACGTCCTCGGCGCGCGCACCCCTCGCCGCGCTCGCCCTCGGCGCGGCCGCGTGGGCCTGCGGCGAGCCGGCGCGGCCCGTGGTCCAGCCGGTCGTGCTCCCGAGCGCGACCGCGGCCGCTCCCGGCCCCTCGGCCCCGATCGCGAGCGCGTCCGCGGCCCCGGAGGCGCCGGAGGCGCCGGCGCGCGCCCCCGAGCTCTTCGACCGCGGCGCCGCGGTGTCGGCGCTCTCGGCCGTCTCGCTCACCCACTGCCTCTCGCCGTCGACGCCGAACCTCTCGGGGGCGGTCATCCTCGTCTTCTCGCCGAGCGGCGCGGTCACGAGCGCCAAGGTCGAGGGCCCCCACGCGGGCGCGGCGGCCGGCGCGTGCGTCGCCGCTGCCTACTCCGCCGCCCGCGTGCCGGCCTTCGACGGGCCTCCGATGGTCGTGCGCCGGTCGTTCCACGCCCCCTGAGCTCCCACCCGGACGCGTGCATCCTGCACCCACTCCGCGACGGCGCCGCCCGCTCGCGCGGCGGGCGCGCGTCAGGTCGACGGCGACGGCGTGCGCTTCGGCGGCGGGGCCGCGAGCTCGGTGGTCATCTGCTGCCGGGCCGAGCATTCCCGGCTCAGGACGCGTCGAGGGCGCGGCCGATCTCGGCGGGGTGATCGGTGATGATCCAGCGGGCGCCCCAGCGCGCGAGCAGGCGCGCGCGCGCGCCGTCGTTGACCGTCCACACCACCGGGCGCATCCCCGCGCGGGCGATGGCGGCGAGGTGGGCCTCGGTGGCCTCGACGTCCTCGACGTGGATCGCGGCGAAGATCCGCGGCAGGCGCGGCCAGGCGGCGTGGGGCGAGGGGTGGATGCCCTGGGCGGTGAGGAGCGCCACCTCGACCCGCGGCGCGACGGCGCGGGCGAGCGCGCAGACGCCGGGGTGGAACGACGAGACGACGACGTCGCCGCGCGCGCGGGCGACGGCGCGGAGCACCGCGAGCGTGAGCGCGCCCTTGCGGGGCCGATCGGCCTTGATCTCCACGTTGACCACCGCGCGGCGACCGGCGAGCTCGAGCGCGTCGTCGAGGCTCGGGATCGCGTGGCCCTCGAGCGACACCCGCGCGAGCTCGGCGCGCGTCACCTGCCCGATCTCCCGCGCGTCGGCGCCCCCGGTCACCCGCGCGAGGGTGGGATCGTGGAGGACGACGACGCCGCCGTCGGCGGTGAGGCGAGCGTCGAGCTCGAGCGCCGTCGCCCCCTCGCCGATCGCGCGCGCGAAGGCGGCGAGGGTGTTCTCGGGCGGCCACCCGGGCCCTCGGCCTCCGCGGTGGCCGCAGACCACGGGCCTCACGCCGCGAGCTCCTCCGCGATCGCGGCGGCGATGCGCCGGGCCTCGGGGAGCTGGTCGATCCGCCGGGAGACGCCGCCCACCACCGGGTGCCCGCCGCCGCCGTAGCGCGCGCAGATCGCCGCGATGTCGTGGCCGCGGGCCGCGCCGCACCACGGGTTGTAGCCGATCGAGAGCTTGCATTGTGCACGCGATCGGGTGAGGAGCACCGAGTAGCGGGCGGCGGGGAAGAGCGCGTAGGTGACGAAGGTGGGCGCGACCTCCCACTCCCGATCGGCGAGGTCGACGGTGACCACGCCGCCCGCCAGCCGCCCCGCGGCCTCGGCCGCCGCGCGGAAGTCGTCCTCCTTGGCGGCGATGGGCGCGAACGCGCGCTCCACGAAGTCGCTCGTCGCGACGGCGTCGAGCGGCTCGTCGAGCAGCCTCGGGACGAAGCGACGCAGGAGGTCGGCGTCGCCGAAGATCTGGGCGACGGCGCGCAGGCGCATCACCGGCTCCTCGCGGCTCGTGGCCTCGGCCGCGGTCGCGAACCTCGCGGCGTCGATCTTGTCGGCCCACGCGACCAGCTCGGCGACCGGGGCGTCGTCGAGCCCGAACCGCTCGCGGGACACGTCGGCGACGAGCTTGGTGCACGATCCGTACGCGCCGTCGAAGAACATCCGACCCGCGGCGGCGCCCTCGGCGAACGCGCGCCGGTCGACGTCGTCGGCGAACGCGGTCACGTGGTGATCGAAATACCAGGTGAGCCGCGGCGAGGGGCTGAAGCGGTAGTCGAGGATGACGTTCTCGTCGCCGTCGAGGAGCGCGGGGTCGACGCCGCGCTGGCCGGGCCCGTAGCCCATCGCCAGGAAGTGGTAGTCGGCCCCCGGGGCGAGGTGGCCGTGGAGGCGCACGAACATCGCCGCCGACGCGAGCCCGTCGAAGCAGTGCCCGTGGGTGGCGATGACGACGCGCTTGCCCATGCCGTGCTCGTTACCACATGATTCACTCTCGAGAGTGAATCCGTGCGCCTCCACCACCTCGCCCTCCGCACGCCCGATCTCGGCCGCCTCCGCGCCTTCTACGAGGGCGCCCTCGGCCTGCCGGTGGTCACGGACGCCACGCCGCGGAGCGTGTGGCTCGGCGCCGGCGGCGCGGTCGTGATGCTCGAGGCGAGCGAGCCCGGCGAGCCCGGAATCCCCGCGCTCTCGCGCGAATTCGTGGCGTTCGCGATCGAGCCCGACGAGCGCGCGGCGTGGGAGGCCCGGCTGGCGCGGGCGGGGGTGGCGATCGAGGCGCGCACCGAGCACACGCTCTATTTCCGCGATCCGGACGGGCGGCGGGTCGGGGTGTCGTCGTACCCGCTCGTTCACTCTCGAGAGTGAACGGCGGCCGACGGCTCAGACGAGGTGCGGGATGTGGACGCCCTTCTCCTTGGCGTGGGCGATCGACTCCTCGTAGCCGGCGTCGGCGTGGCGGACGACGCCCATGCCGGGGTCGCTCGTGAGCACGCGCTCGAGCCGCCGCGCCGCCTCGGGGGTGCCGTCGGCGACCACGACCATGCCGGCGTGAAGGCTCATGCCCATCCCCACCC
>JAEUKG010000892.1 GCA_016794325.1 Myxococcales bacterium
GTCCCGACGTCGGCGCCCCCGGGATCGGGCGCCGAGGTCCCGGCGCCGCGCCCCGGCCCGCGGCGCTCTGCGGCGATCGCGCTCGGCGTCGCCGCCGTGGTGGTCGCGCTCGCCGGCGTCACCTTCGGGGCGGCGAAGCTCGCCTCCCAGCCCAAGCCCGAGGAGCCCGGGGGCGTGTACCTGTCCGCGGGCGCGGCGCTCGCGCGCGCCCAGCGAGCCTACGCCGACCGGCGCGGCCCGGAGTGCCTCGCCGCGCTCGACGCGCGCGACCGCGTGGAGGGCATCGCGGACATCGCGTCCACCAAGCCGAGCTCGGCGCACGCGATCCTGCGCTCGCAGTGCCTGATGCTCGCCGGGCGTTGCCGGGAGGGCCGGGAGCTCGCGAACGCGTACCACGACGTGCACCGCGACCCACGATCGACCAGCCTCAACGGGCGCATCATGGTGGAGCGCGACCTCGCGCTCCTCTGCGACACCGACGAGCTCGACGGCCGCGAGCGCCTCGCGCGCGCGGAGGAGCGCCTGCTCGCGATCGCTCGCGGCGAGCGCAAGGGGACGTCCGCCGATTGCGCCCGCTGGTACGGCATCGCCCGGGCCGAGGCCGCCCTCGTCACGCCGCTCAGCCCCGAAGACGCCCTGCCGCTCGTCGATCGCAATTTGGTGCACAATGCACCCCATTGCTTCGCCGCGGTGGGGGACTGCGCGGCGGCGCGCGATTTCTTCGCGCGCGAGTACCTCCGCACCCGCGACCCAGGGCTCGAGCCCGAGATCCGCGAGCGGAACATGCGCGAGAAGCTCGAGTCGGACCTCGATCCGCGCTGCCGGGACCGCTGAGCGGGCGTCAGAGGCCGTCGGTGGGTTGAGCCACGACCTTGAGGACGGGCTTGAGGCGCTCGCTCACCCACACCTTGTTGTTCGCGTCGACGATCACCGCGCCCACCCCGTCGATGGACTCGACGAGCGCGAGCCCCTTCTCGGGACCGAGGATGAAGACCGCGTCGTCGATCGCGTCGGCCTGGAGCGCCGTCTTCGCCCACACCGTGACCGAGCGCGACGCGGTCGCGGGGTAGCCGGTGCGCGGATCGATGATGTGGTGGTAGCGCTTGCCGCCGGTGACGTAGGCGCGCTCGTAGTCGCCCGCGGTGGAGAACGCGCGGTCGCTCAGCGGCAGGAGGGCGAAGAACACCGAGGGGTCGGCGGCCCGCGGATCGCGCACCCCCGCTTGCCACCCGGTGCCGTCGGGCTTCGTCCCCCGCGCGAAGAGGTCGCCGCCCGCCTGGACGTAGAACGACGTGAGGCCGGCGTCGTCGAGGACCTTCGCGGCGCGGTCCACGGCGTAGCCCTTGGCGATGCCGCCGAGGCTGATCTTGGTCTTGTCCTTGGCGAGCTTGAGGGTCGACGCCGCCTCGTCGACCTGGATGTTCTTGTAGCCCACGTACGCGAGCCGCGCCTTGAGGTCGGCGTCGCGCGGCGGGTGGGGGTCGAGATCCTGGTCGAACTTCCACAGGCCGTGCAGCGTCTCGAAGGTGATGTCGAACGTGCCACCCGAGATCTGGCTCGTGTGGATCGACTCCTTGACGAGCGCGAGCGTCTCCGGGCTCACCTTCACCGCCGACTTGCCGGCGGCGGCGTTGACGAGCGACAGCTCGGCGTCGGGCCGCCA
>JAEUKG010000893.1 GCA_016794325.1 Myxococcales bacterium
GGGTTCTTGTGCCGCGCGAGCGCGGGCCACATCGCCGCGCCCACGACGTCGGGGACGCCGCTCGCGCCCCGCGCGAGCGCGAGCGACCGCCACACGAAGGCGCTGATGTACGCGATGTGGGTGGAGAAGTACCCCGCGCCGCAGCCGTCGCGGGTGGAGAACGTCCAGGTCGAGGCGATCGACGACCAGCTCGGCTGCTTGGCGGCTTGGTACGCGACGATCGCGGCGTGGGTCGCCGCGAGCGAAGGGTCGTCGGCCGACACCCGACGCGCGAGCTCGAAGATCGCCGAGAGCATGATCGCCGACGACGGCCTCGGCACCGGCTGAGACGCCCCGAGCACCTGCTTGGTCAACACCGAGAAGTCGGGGAAGAACTCGCGCATGCCGGTCGCGCCCGACTCGGCTGGGTCCGACGTCGCGAGGTCGAACACCACGCGACCGTCGACCATCTCGCTCGGCACGAGGATGACGTTCTCGAGATCGACGGTGCGCTGGATCGGGATGCCGTCGACCACCACCCGGATGGGGACCTTGCGCGACTTCATCAGCTCGACGGCCATCGCCACGACGTCCGCCCGCACGAGCGCGCGCGTGGCCGGATCGCGCGAGGCCTCGTACGCGGCGTGATAGCCGAGGACGACCCCCGTGTATTGATCGCGGCTCGTCCCGCCGATCCAGTCGACGGGCCCGTCGGGGGTGGCCACGTTGCAGTGCCAGTCGAGCGACGCGCACGCCTTCGCCGGGGACAGCGGCGCCGTGGAGCTCGACGGCTCGACGTACCGCGCGAAGTACCCGGGCTCCTGAGTGACGGCGAACCCGCGATGCAGCGTCTGCACCCGTCGCGACACGAGCTCGTCGGCGTCGGGCGCGCCCGTCACGTCGAGGCGCCACGCCTCGGCGGCGAGCGCGCTGCCGGTCCAGATGGCCGCGTCGCGGTAGCCGGTGAGCGCCGACACCGTCGCTCGGGTGGCGTCGGTGTAGCGCACGTTGACGACGTACCCGTGGGCCGAAGAGGCGCCGCGGGCGCGCGCCTCGTAGTCTCGGGCCCGATCGTGCAGCGACGTCTCCGGCGCGAGGTCGACGAACGCGCGCCGCACGACGTCCCAGGCGCCGCACGCGGCGCCCGCCGCGCACTCGTCCGCGCACTGCGTCACCGAGCACGCGCCGGCGTAGCACCCGACGGCGCAAGGCTCGCGCCGCCAACCCGCCGACCCGTCGGGCTCGACGCGGCACGCCCCGCGCGCGTCGTGCGCGACGCATCGCGGCTTCTGCCCCGCGCACGCGTCGCTCGCGGCGTCGGCGGCGTCGGCCGCGCCGGGCTCGGTGGGTGCGCCCGCGTCGTCGACGGGCGACGGCGACGCCGCCCCGGGCGGGGCCTCGCGCGGAGCCGCCTCCGTCGCTGCGCACGCCCCGATGGCGGCGGCCACCGCGAAGAGGGCGACCGCGCGCGCGACGCTCCCGCCCGCGACCTCGCGCACCGTGACCGCGCGCGCCGCGACCTCGCCCGCCGCGACCTCGCCCGCCGCAACCTCGCCCACCGCGACTTCGCCCGCCGCGATTTCGCCCGCCGAAGCTTCCCTCGCTGCGACCACGCGCACCGCGACCTCGCCCACCGTGACCGCGCGCGCCGCGACCTTGCCCGCCGCGACCTTGCCCGCCGCGACCTCGCCCGCCGCGACCTCGCCCACCG
>JAEUKG010000915.1 GCA_016794325.1 Myxococcales bacterium
CTCGTGGAGGTTGGGCCTGGGGGCGTGTCGGTGCTCGCGGCCCGCGCGCCCGCGGCGGCGGGAGACTACGCCGATCAAGCCCCCGGGGTGGCGATCCGCGGCGCGCTCCTCGTGTACGCCGACGGCGTGACGCCGGCGCTCCGCCGCTTCCGCATCGGCGGCGCGGCGCCGGCGGCGGAGGCGCTCTCGCTCGCGACGGGCGGCGACATCGACCTCCACCCGCGCGCGAACCTCGGCGGAGTGCGCTTCGCCGCGCCGCATGGGCTGGCCTTCGGCCCGGACGGAAAGCTGTATCTTGCAGACTTCGAGCGCAACGCCGTGTACGCGATCGCGCCGGACAGCGGCGGCGAGATCGGGCCGACGAGCGCGGTCTCGCTCGTGATCGGGGACGGAGACGCGCAGGTCCTACCGCCGCTCGGCGTGGCCTCGCCGGGGGAGCGCTTCTCGGTGCGCGCGCCGGTGGGTCTGTCGTTGTCGTCCGCGAACGAGCTGCACGTCCACACGGCGACGGGCGTCGTGACCTACGACCTCTCGGCCAAGGAGGCTCGCTGGCTGTATTTCGTCGGTGGCGTCGACGAGATCCGCCTGCTCACCCTCGGGCCGGCCCCGGGCTCGCTCGTCGCCCTCTCGCCGACGAGCTTCCTTGTGACGAAGACGGACGGTCTGGTGGGGGTGTATCGCGTCGACGTGGACCGGCTCTCGAGCGAATACGAGCCGCTCCGGACGATGGCGCGCGACGGGAGCGGCTTCGTCCTCACCGACGCGGCGCAGGATCGAACCTCGCGGTACGACGCCGCCGGCCGCTTGGTCGAGGTGAAGCGACGGAGCGGCGAGCGTCTCCTGGCCTACGAATACGCCGACACGAGGAGCGACCGAGTGGCGCGAATGCTCGACGCGCGCGGCGAGGCGACCACCTTCGCCTACGCGAGCGGCAAGCTCACCGCGATCACCGATCCGCGCGGCCGCGTCACGCGGCTCACGATCGACGGCCTCGGCGATCTGCGCGCGATCGAAGAGCCGGACGGCGCCACGACGACGTTCGAGTACGCCCAGCACCGCATGGTGAAGAAGACCAGCCCGAAGGGCGACGTCACGACCTACACCTACGCGGCCGACGGGACGCTCGCGAGCTCGACGAAGCCGGCGGGCGAGACCTACACGTACAGTCCGGCGCTGACACAGCCATCGTCGAAGCAGAACGGCTTCATCGTCCGTCGCGGCTCGTACGTGGACCCGCGCGGCGTCGCCCACGACTACACCATCAACGAGAGGAACCAGGTCGAGGTCGAGACCACGGTGGCCGACGGCGTCACGCGCGTCTGGCGGAAGAAGTACGCCGCGGACGTCGACCACCTCGCGGCCGACCCGCGACGAAACCGCATCTTCGCGACCGAGACCGAGCTCGTGAACGACGTGCGCCTCAGGCCGGTCGTGACCTACGACGCCAAGGGTCGCCCGATCGGGATGGTTCGCGCCCTCTCCGGAGGCCTCGACCACGCGTGGACCTGGCGCGACGACGACCGGCTCGGCGCGCACACGTTCAACAGCGGCACGGTGGAGACCTACGCGTACGACGCGGCGGGTCGGCTCGCCGCGACCGCGGTCACCAGCGCGCAGCCCGGCCCAACCACGACGTGGACGTACCGAGCCGACGGCCAGCTCGACGCCGCGACCTCGGTTGGGGTGACGACCACCTTCCGCTACGACGCGACCGACCAGCTCGTCGGCTGGTCCGACACGTTGGGACGCAACGTGACGCTCACGCGCGATCTCTACGGCAACGTCGCCTCGCGCGACGACGGGCAAGCGAAGAGCTTCTTCGGCTACGACGTCATGAACCGCCTGCTCACCGCCCGCGACGCGCTCGGCAATGTGACGACGCTCGGCTACGGCTTGCCCGGGTGCGGCTGCACCGAGCTGGATCTCGTCACCAGCGTCCACACCCCGGACCTCGCTCCGGGCGAGGAGTGGCGGCTCGCCTACGGGCCCGAGGGCCGCGTGACCTCGATCACGGACCCGCACGGCTTCACGGAGCGCTACGAATACGAGCCGACCGGCGAGCTCAAGGCGGTGACCGACCGGCTCGGTCGCGTCACGACGACGACCCACGATCAGCTCGGTCGGGCGCTCGCGACGCTCGACGCCCTCGGCCGGCGCCGAGGCCTCACCTATCCCGTCCCGACCACGAACCCCGCGTTCACCGACGCGGGCACCCTCGTGGGCGCGGCGCTGGTCGCGGCCTCACCCGACGCGACGCCGGCGTCGACGAGCCGCGGAGGAACCCTCCGGAGCGGCGAGTATCAAGTCGGCAAAGACGACTTCGACACCGAGGGATACCCTGCGCGGACGGAGCTCTACCGCGACGCGACGCTGACCCTCGCGCTGTCGCGGAGGTTCGACAACCACGGCCGCCTCGTGGAGCGCAAGGACAGCCGGTTCGTGGCAGGCTCGAACTACCGCTTCGAGTTCGCGCAGTACGACGAGCGCACGACCGCGTCGGTCCCGACGTTCCTCGACAGCGCGGCGCCGAGCTTCTACACCGCGGGCTCCGACGCGGCTTCCATCGCGCGCAACGCGGAGCTCTTCAGCACGCAGGTCAAGGGCCTCCAGCGCAACTACGCCCAAGCGCAATACGACCTCACCCGAGACGCCGGGCAGCG
>JAEUKG010000393.1 GCA_016794325.1 Myxococcales bacterium
GAAGCCCTCGGCGACCTCTTTGGCGTCGTCCTTGAAGCGCTTGAGCGCCGCCAGCTTGCCCTCCCAGACCACCACGCCGTCGCGCACGAGGCGAGCGTTGCCGGCGCGCTTGACGGTGCCCTGGATGACGTAGCAGCCCGCGACCACGGTGCCGCGGATCTTGAAGATCTGGCGGACCTCGGCCTTGCCGTTCTGCTTCTCGACGAGGTTCGCGGGGAGGAGGCCCTCCATCGCGCTCTTCACGTCGTCGACGGCGTTGTAGATGATCGAGTAGAGGCGGATCTCGATCTTGTTCTCCTCGGCGAGGCTCGCGGCCTTGCCCGCCGGCCGCACGTTGAAGCCGACGATGATGGCGCGCGAGGCGATCGCGAGGTTCACGTCGCCCTCGGTGATGGCGCCGACGCCCGCGTGGATGACGGAGAGCCTCACGCGGTCGGTCGACAGCTTGGTGAGGGCCTGCGACACCGCCTCGATCGAGCCCTGGACGTCGCCCTTGATGATGACGCGCAGCTCGAGCTGCTCGTTCTCGCGCAGGCGCTCCGCGATCCCCTCGAGGGAGATGCGCTGGTCGGTCGGGATGAGGTTCTGCTTCTGCTTGCCCTTGCGGCTCTCGGCGATCTCCTGCGCCTTCTTGGCGTCCTTGACCGCGTGGAGCTGATCGCCCGCCGACGGGACGTCGGAGAGGCCGAGGATCTCGACCGGCGTGCTCGGGCCGGCCTCGTGGACCTGCTTGCCGTGCTCGTTGGTCATCGCGCGGACCTTGCCGAAGCCGGCCCCCGCGAGGACGAAGTCGCCGACCTTGAGCGTGCCCTCTTGGACGAGGACCCGCGCGACCGGGCCGCGGCCGCGGTCGAGGAGCGCCTCGAGGACGATGCCGCTCGCCGGCTTCTTCGGGTTGGCCTTGAGGTCGAGCACCTCGGCCTGGAGGCCGATCATCTCGAGGAGCTGGCCGATGCCCTCGCCGGTGTGGGCCGAGACGTTCACGAAGATCGTGTCGCCGCCCCACTCCTCGGGCTGGAGGCCCTGCTCGACGAGCTCGCGGCGCACCCGCTCGGGCTCCGCCGACGGCTTGTCGATCTTGTTGACCGCCACGATGATCGGCACCTTCGCCGCCTTGGCGTGGGCGATCGCCTCTTTGGTCTGCGGCATCACGCCGTCGTCGGCGGCGACGACGAGCACGATGACGTCGGTGACGCTCGCGCCGCGGGCGCGCATCGCGGTGAAGGCCTCGTGGCCCGGCGTGTCGAGGAACACGATCGTGCCGTTGTCGGTCTTCACCTTGTAGGCGCCGATGTGCTGGGTGATGCCGCCGGCCTCACCGCCCGCGACGTCGGTGCGCCGGATGCGGTCGAGGAGGCTCGTCTTGCCGTGGTCGACGTGACCCATGACGGTGACGACGGGCGGGCGGAGCTGGACGTTGGGATCGGCGGTGACGTCCACCGCGGCGACCTCGGCGTCTTCGCCGCGGGCCGCGGCGATGCTCTCTTCTTCGCTGATCGCGACGTCCTCGACCTCCCACCCGAACTCGGAGGCGAGGATCTTGGCGGTGTCGGCGTCGAGCGACGTGTTGATGTGCACGCCGGTCATGCCCATCGACAGGAGCTTCATGAGGAGCTCCGTCGCCTTGAGGCTCATCTTGGCGGCCATCGACGCGAGGGTGATGTTCTCCTCGATGCGGATGACCTTCTTGTGAGCGCTCATCTCCTGGGTGGAGACCGCCGGGGGCTTGCGCGGGATCTGCGGGCCGCCCATGCGGCCGCGAGCGCCGCCAGGGCCGCCGCGACCCATCATCGGGCCGCGACCGCCGCCGGGGCCGCCAGGGCGCATCGGGCCGCGGCTGCCACCGACGCCCGCGCGCGGATCGTACTGCACGCGACGCGGCATCGCGCCGGGGGCGCCGCCGCCGATGCCGGTGCGCTGGACGCCGGCCGGGGTGGGCATCGGGACGCCGGGGCGACCGCCCCAGACTTCGATGCCCGTCTTCGGCTGGCGAGGCGCGGGGGCCTCGGGGGGAGGCGGAGGAGGAGCGGCCTCGCGGACCGACGGCGCCGGCTCACGCACCGACGGCGCGGGGGGCGGAGCGGCCGAGACGGGCGCGGCCTCGACGACGGCGGGGGCCGACGGCGGCGGCGGGGTCGGGACGCGCTCGGGCGCGACCTCGCGCACCGACGGCGGCGGCGGGGGCGCCGCCTGCACCTCGCGCACCGACGGCGGCGGCGGGGGGGGCGGCGCGGCCTGGACCTCGCGGACCGACGGCGCGGGCTCGGGGACCGACGGCTCGGCGGCCTTCACCGTGCGCGAGCTCTTGCGATCCTCGACGACCGACGGCGACGACGGGGCTTCGACCCGCGGCGAGCTGACGCGGTCGGCCTCGACGTCGCGGAGCATGCGCGCGCTCTCGCGGTCTTTGGCCATGACGTCCGTGTCGAGCCGCGGCGACGAGACCCGGTCCGGGACCAGCGCCGAGATGTCGCGTCGCGACGCCACGTCCGTGAGCTCGGGCGTGGAGACGCTCGGGGTGGGCACCGAGGCGGGGCCGCCGTCGGGCTTCGCGATCGCGCGGCGCTTGACCACCGTCGGGCGGATGCGCTCCTCGACGACGTCGTGGGTGCGCTGCTTCTCGATGTGGCGCTTGACGCGCTCCACCGCCTCGGGGTCGACCGAGCTCATGTGGTTTCGCACGTCGGTCAGGCCGATCGCCTGGAACAACCCGACCACGGCCTTTGGATCGAGGTTGAGCTGCTTCGCCACTTCGTAAATCCGAACTTTGCTCATCGACCCTCCGGAGACCTGCATACTTCACTCCTGGCTCCCTCGTGCTGCGCGGTGTCCGCTTCGGTCGACGGAGGCAGAGGCGCCCCCTGACCGAGAATCGGTGTCACCGCCCCGAGGGCGCAAGCGAGCCGCGCGAGCTCACGCGCGACCTTCTCGTCCGTAACCGTGCAAAACGCAACTTCTTCTTGGCCGAGCACGCTGCCGAGCTCGCGTTTGGTCCCGAGGACCACGGCGCGACCGTCGGCGACGGCCTGGTGAAATCGGGGGCGGCCCGTGGGCCGGGCGGCGTCGGCCGCGACCACGAGCACCGCCTTGGGGCTCGCCTCGAGCGCCCCCTCGGCGAGGTCGGCGCCGGCCACGAGCAATCGAGCCCGCGAGGCGCCCAGGAGGAGCCCGCGCGCCCGCGTCTTCGCGCCGACCGCGATGGCCAGCGCGAGCTCGGGGAGCGCGCACTCGACCTTCTGGCGGAAGGTCTTCGAGAGGCCGCCGCGGACCGCCTTCGCGAGGCAGGGCTCCGAGGGGTGGACGTGGGCGCCGCGCCCGAAGGCGCCGCCGGCGAGATCGGCCGCGATCTCGCCCTCCGGGCCGAGGACGAGCCTCACCATCTCGGACGGCGGCCCTTTCTTGCCGCAGCCGACGCACGTGCGCTCGGTGCTCTTGCGCGCGCTCGTGGGGGTCTCGTTCTCGGTCATCACGTCCACGTCTCCTCGTCTCCTCTCCCGATCAGCTCGACGCCTGCAGCTGCTTGCGCCGCTGCTCGATGTCCTTCCACTCTTGCTTCACGAAGGTCTCCGCGCCCTGCTTGAGGGCCCGCGCCTTCTTGATGCCCATGCCCGTCTTGATGGCGAGCTTCTCCTCGTCCTCGCGCAGGACGTCCTCGACGCTGCGGTAGCCCGCCTCCTCGAGGAGCTGGACGGTGCGATCGCCCACGCTGCGGATGAAGAGGAAGCGCTCCTTCTCGGTGAGGGGCTCGGTGCGGGTGACCGCCTTCTCGATGCGCTCCTGGCGGAGCTGCTCCATCTTGCGCTCGGCCGCGGCGCGCATGGTCTCGGCCTGCTCGGCGCCGCCGAGGCCCGGGATCGCGCTGAGCTCCTCGGTGCTCGCCTCGGCGAGCTCCTCGATGGCGCGGAAGCCGTGCCGGTACATGCTGCGGGCGAGCTGGTCGCTGACGCCGTCGACGCGCTGGAGGGCGGCGATCGCCTCCTCCTCCATCTGCTTGAACTTGGAGTCGGAGATGATGTCGAGCTTCCACCCGGTGAGCTGCCCCGCGAGGCGCACGTTCTGGCCTTTGCGGCCGATGGCCAGCGAGAGCTTCTCGTCGGGGACGACGAGCTCCATGCGGTTGTCGGCCTCGTCGACGATGACCTTGTGGACCTCGGCCGGCTGGATCGCGGCGCACACGAAGCGCGCCGGGTCGCGGTCCCAGGGCACGATGTCGATCTTCTCGCCGCGGAGCTCTTGCACGACCGCCTGGACGCGCGAGCCCTTCATGCCGACGCACGCGCCGACCGGATCGACGTCCGCGTCGCGGCTCGAGACCGCGATCTTCGACCGCGCGCCCGGCTCGCGGGCGCAGGCGACGATGCGCACGATGCCCTCGTAGATCTCGGGGACCTCGCTCTCGAAGAGCTTCTCGACGAGCTTGCCGTCGGCGCGCGAGAGGATGATCTGCGGGCCGCGGGCCTCGCGGTCGATGTCCTTGAGGTAGGCGACGATGCGGTCGCCGGGGCGGTAGCTCTCGCGCGGCGTCTGCTCGCGGAAGGGCAGGATGCCCTCGGTGCGGCCGAGGTCGACGATGAGGTTGTTGCCCTTCTCGAAGCGGCGGACGACGCCCTTGATGAGCTCGCCCTTCTTGTCCTTGTACTCGTTGTAGATGAGGTCGCGCTCTTCGTCGCGGACGCGCTGGATGAGCACCTGCTTCGCGGTCTGGGCGGCGATGCGGCCGAACGCCGAGCGCGCCTGCTTGACCATGAGGAGGTCGCCGAACTCCTTGTCCTGCTCCGCCGCCTTCTTGGCGTCGGAGGGGTGCCAGAAGATCTGGAAGCCGAGCTCTTCGCCCAGCTCGGCCTCGAGGCCGTGCTTCTGCGCGTCTTCGAGCGAGATCTCGCGCTCCTCGTCGGACGGGTCGTCGACCACCGTCATGTACTGGAAGAGGTCGACCTGCCCCGTGTCCTCGTTGAACCGAGCCTCGAGCTCGCGACCGGCGCCGAACACGCTCTGCGCCGCCTTGAGGATCGCCTCTTCGACGGTCTTCACGAGGCGGGACTTGTCGATGCCCTTGTCCTTCGCGACCATTTCGATGGCCGCGAGGAGGTTGATGTCGCCAGAGGTCTGCTGGGTCTGCTGCTGCGTCGCCATGGGTACCTTCCGAGATGCCCGGGGGGCCTACTTCTTCTTGCGCTTCGAGGGTGGAGGAGCGGGACCGAAGTCGAAGACCAGGTGGGCCCACTCGATGTCGGACAGGGGAATTTCGTAGTTGAAGCCGTCGGCGGAGACGTCGACCGTCTCGCCCTTGACCGGGCCGAGGTTGCCGACGAGCACCTTCTGGCCGCGCTGCGCGACCCGGAGCTTGAGCTTGGCCTTCTCGCCGCTGAAGCGGTCGAAGTCGGCGCGGGTGCGCAGGACGCGCTCGACGCCGGGCGAGCCGACCTCGAGGTTGTAGCGGTGCGGGACGACGTCCACGACGTCGAGCGCCGGCGACAGCTCCCGGGCGATGTTCGCGCACGTGTCGAGGTCGACCGCGGCCGCCTTCGTGGAGGCCTTGTTCGCCGCGCTGCCGAGCTTCTCCACCGAGACGCGCAAGATCCAGCCGTTGCGCTCCGTCCGAAGCTCGACGTCCACCACCTCCGCCCCGTGCGCGCGCACGATCGGGCCGAGGATCGGATCCAGGCGGGACCGATCGACGGTGTTCGAGCTCTTGGGGGACGAATCGGGCATGAACGAGTGGCGGTGCAGCGAGAATTCGCGGTGTTGCGGGGTCGAAACGGACAAAAAAAATCGCAGACCTCAGATTGGGGCCCGCGAAGGAACAACCACCAATTGGGAGCCGCTTTGTACCGCCGGGATAGCGGCGGCGCAAGCGCCCACGCGCATCACGCAAAACTCGAGTGGTTTTGAATAGATACGCGCGGGCGCTCGGAGCCCCCCCTCCCGCCCTCTACTTGGCCA
>JAEUKG010001013.1 GCA_016794325.1 Myxococcales bacterium
ATCCCCGCCGCCGCGCTCGAGGCCTCGGCGCCCGGCACCGCCCGCTCGAGCACGATCACCTCCGCGCCCGCGCGCGCGAGCGCGTACGCGGACGCGCACCCCATGATACCGCCGCCCACGATCACGACTCGCATGGGCCGAACCCTAGCACCGAGGGCGAACGAGCGTCAGCCGCCGTCGGCGACGCCCGACATCGCGATGAGCTTGCGCGTCGACTCGAGGCTGCGCTGGTACGCGTTCGACGCGGCGGTGAGCTCGGTGAGGAGCTTGGGCAGGTCGTCGGCGCCCAGCTCGCGCGAGCGCGATCGCTCGATCCCGACCACCGCGGCGTCCGCGAGATCGGCGAAGCTCCGGAGGCGCTCCACCGAAGAACCCACCCGCTGCTGCTCCTGGGTGACCTGGTTCAACGCCTCGTCCAGGGGCGCGGTCGCCGCCCGGATGCCGGGAGCGTCGTTGGTGGCGAGCGCCGTCTGGAGGGTGGCGAGCTCGGCGAAGACGTCGCGGCCGCCGGCCACGGTGAACGCCCGCGCGCCGCTCGCGTTGGAGCGGATCGTGGGCCCGCTGCCGCCCAGCGCGGCGTTGATGGAGTTGTCGTTCCCCTGGAAGACGCCGGCCGCCGAGAACGGCGGCGCGTCGGTGCGCGTGCCGCCGAAGAGGAAGCCGTGGGTGCCGCGCGTGTTCGCGAGCGCGATGACCTGCTCGCGGATCGCGCCGATCTGCTCGCCGATCGCCTTGCGGTCGGTGGCCGAGAGGGTGTCGTTGCCGCCGCGGACCGCGAGCTCCTTCGCCTGGGTGAGGAGCTCGCCGACCGCGTCCAGCGTGTAGTCGGCCTGCGAAAGGGCGTCGGCCGACAGCCGCGCCGCGCGCGACCCCGCCTGCACCGCCTCCGACTGGCTCGTCTGACGCATCGCCGATGCGTAGGCCGACGGGTCGTCGGACGGCGCGGTGACGCGCTGCCCGAGCGCGGTCGACGTCGTCGCGTCGTTGAGGCGCCGCGAGGTCCGGGTGAGCGCC
Source organism: Myxococcales bacterium (assembly GCA_016794325.1). GTDB lineage: Bacteria > Myxococcota_A > Polyangia > Polyangiales > Polyangiaceae > SXNL01. The sequence continues at coordinate 1,015 of JAEUKG010001013.1, forward strand.
CACTGGGCGAGCTGCGTGCGGTAGTTGTCGGTGACTCGCATCAGATCCTCATCAGCTCTTGGAGGAGCTCGTCGGCGGTTCGCATCACCCGCAGCGACGCCTGGTAGGCGCGCTGGAACTGCTGCATGTCCACGAGCTCCTCGTCGGTCGACACGCCGCTCGTCGCCTCGCGGAGCGAGTGCGCGGTGGTCACGGTGTCTTCGCGGAGCTGCACCTCGGACGTCGCGTCGGCCTTCATGAAGCCGAGGCGCTCGGAGAAGCTCGCCGCGCGCTCGGCCGCGGTCCCGCCGGCCCCGAGCGTCACGTTGCCGAAGTCGGCGAGCTTGCGCGCGACCGCGTTCCCGCCAGGCACTTCGCCCGCGGACGCGGACGCGCCGAGGCGCTCGGGGTGCCCGCGCATCGCGACGTCGAGCTGCATGGTCCCCGCCGCGCCCCCGACCCCGGCGAGGGGCGTGAAGAGCGGCCGGCCCGTCGCGCCGTCGAGCCCGTAGCCGCTCGTGTGGAGCGCGTTCATCGCGCTCGTGAAGTCGTACGCGAGCTGGTCGATGTCGGCGGAGAGCGACGCGATGTCCTCGTCGCGGGCGCGCCGGATGCCGCCGAGCGTGCCCGACTCGATGGCCGCGGTCACGTCGCTCGCGGTTCCGCGACGGTCGACCGCGAACGCGAGAGCACCGGTCGCGTCGAGCGCCACCTGGAGGTGCACGCCCTGGTCGCGGTCGATCAGCGTCGTCCCCGCGCCGTAGAGGGTGAGGTTGCCGGTCGGATCTTCGCTCCCGTGCACCCCGATGCGCTGCCCGACCTCGCGAACCAAGAGGTCGCGCTGGTCGCGGAGGTCGGCCGCGTTTTCGCCGCGCCCGACGGCCTCGATGACCTGCATGTTGATCTCGGCGAGGCGATCCAGCCGTTGGTTGATCTCGCCGACCTCGCTCTGGGCGCGGAGGTAGAGCTCCTGCCGGGTGTCGGAGATGGTGCTCGCGATCTCGTTGAAGCGGAGGGCCACGCCCTCGGCGCGGGCGAGCGCCGCCTCGCGCGCGCCGTTGTCGGCGGGGGTGCTCGCGACGTCGGTGAACGACGCGAAGAGCGCGTCCATGCGGTCGAGCACGTTGTCGCCGATCGGCGAGGCCAGCACCTCGAAGTTCGCGAGGACGCCCTCGCGGGTCTGGGCGGAGGCGAGCCTCCCCTCCTGCTCGACGACCCGCGCGGTCGCGAACGCGTCCACGTTCCGATCGATCCCAGCGACGAGCACGCCGCCGCCCGCGTCGCCCGCGACCGGGGGCGTCTCGAGGCGCACCCGGCGCTTCACGTAGTCGGGGCTCGCCGCGCCCGCGATGTTCTGGCTCGCCACCGAGAGACCGGCGGTCTGCGCCTGCATTCCGTCGCGCGCGATCGAGAGGAGTCCGAACAAGGAGCTCATGTCACACCTCCGCCGAGAGCTTGCGACCCGCGATGGGGCCGAGGACGTCGAGCAAGTCACGGATGCAGTCGCGCGCGTGGGCGAGCATCATCCCGTTGTGGAGCAACCGCTTGCGCACCTCCGCGAGCTCGCTCTTCACCGCGAGGAGCTCTCGTTTGTCGCGCGCCGCGAGCTCGTTCACGATCCTCTCCTTGCGTTCGGCGGCCGCGACGAC
>JAEUKG010001299.1 GCA_016794325.1 Myxococcales bacterium
TGCGCTCGAGGCCCTCGTTGAGCATGACCTGCGGCGACCACGGCGCGTGGCCCGCGAGGCCGCGCAGCTTGGCGAGGTTCGGGCAGCGGCGCTGCGGGTTGTCCGAGAGGTAGTGCGGGTCCTCGCTCTTCTCGTATTTCACCTCGAGCTCGGGGCCGTTCATCACCTTGGCCGCGACCTTGGAGAGGCGCTGGGCGACGTCGAGCATCGACAGCTCCTGCTCGTCGTTGCCGACGTTGAACGCCTCGCCGTCGGCCTTGGAGACGGTGACGTGGAGCATTCCCCAGATCGCGTCGCGCACGTAGCAGAGGGCGCGGGTCGCGCGGCCGTCCGAGAGGAGCACGAGCGGCTTCTTGGAGAGCGCGGCCGACATGAGGTCGGGCATGATGCGCTTGTCGTCGAGGCGCTGCCCGGGCCCGTACACGTTGAACGGCCGGATGACCTTCACCGGCGTCTTGTAGAGGCGGTAGTAGGTCGAGCAGAGCGTCTCGCCGAGGCGCTTGGACTCGTCGTAGCAGGCGCGGGGGCCGGTGCAGGAGACGAAGCCGCGGTAGTCCTCCTGGGTCGGGATCATGTCCGGCGTCGGGTCGCCGTAGATCTCGCTGGTGGACATGAACACCACGCTCTCGACCTCCGAGTGCGTGCGCGCGAGCTCGAGGAACTGCCGGGTGCCCTGCACGTTCACGTCGATCGTCTCGAGCGGGTACTTCCGGTAGAACGTCGGCGACGCGACGCTCGCGCCGTGGAGCACGTAGTGCACGGGCTCCTTGGCGTCGAAGGGCTTGGACACGTCGTGCTGCACGAGCACGATGTCCTTCCTGTCCTTCAGGTGCTCGAGGCGGTCGGGGACCGCGCTCTGGTAGTTGTCGACGGCGATGACCTTGCAGGGCCGCTCGAGCCGCGTGTTGAGCTCGGCGAGCGTGTCGACGAGCACGGAGCACAAGAACCCCGCAGCGCCCGTCACCACGAAGGTCTTGCCCGAGAGCGGGGCGAGGCCGGGCCCCATGCGGTCGACGATCCAACGGGCGTCCTCACGGATGATGTTGCTCACTCTGGCCATGGTTGATCCTCGGGGCTCGGGTGCACGCCGTTCGCCGATCGTTCAACCGGCGCAAAAACGCGGCAGAACGACGGGCCTCGGCCGCGCTCGTATAGCAAAAACTCGCAAAATCGCGGTAGCCCTTCTTGCGCCCGCCTCTACCGCCACGTAAATACACGCCCTCCCGCCGGCACCAGAGCCACCGACGAGCCCCGACATGCGCGCGCTGTACATCTCCCACATGGGCATGACCGAGCCCCTCGGCCAGTCGCAGGTGCTGCCCTACCTCATCGGGCTCGCGCGGGCGGGCCACGAGATCGAGATCCTCTCGTTCGAGCAGTCCGGCACCAAGCCGGAGGCGATCGACGCCCTGCGGGCGCGCCTCACGAACGAGGGCATGTACTACAAGCCGCTCGTCCGCAGCCCGTCGCACCACCTCGCGACCAAGGTCTGGGAGTCGGCGCTCGGGTTCGGGCGAGCCCTCGAGGTCGCGCTCCGCAAGAAGCCCCACGTCGTCCACGCGCGGAGCTACCTCCCCGCGGCCGTCGCCGACATGGTCGCCACGCTCTCGCCGCGGGCCAAGCTCCTCTTCGACTGCCGCGGCATGCTCGGCGACGAATACGTCGAGGGCGGCCACTGGACCAAGGACCGCCTCGAGTACAAGCTCCTCAAGCGCTTCGAGGACCGCATCTTCAAGCGGACCGACGGCATCGTGGTGCTCACGCGAGCGCTCGAGCGTTGGCTCGACGACAACAAGAAGCTGGGGCGCCACACCCGCATCCAGGTCATTCCCTGCTGCGTCGACATGGACCGCTTCAAGCCCGACCCGGCGGCGCGGGCACGCGCCCGCAAGGAGCTCGGCGTCGAGGACCGGCTCGTCGTCGTGTACTCGGGCTCGCTCGGCCACTGGTACGGCGAGAAGGAGATGGCCAAGATCGTCGGCCACCTCAAGCGCCGAGCGCCGGAGACCTTCTTCCTCCTCCTCTCGAAGCTCGACACCACCAAGTTCCGCGAGCTCGTCCGCGCCGAGGGCCTCGGCGACGCCGACTTCGCGACGCGCGCGGTGGCGCCGGTGGACATGCCGTCGATGCTCACCGCGGGCGATCTCGGCCTCTCGCTCATCGAGCCCTGCTTCTCGAAGACCGGCTCGAGCCCGACCAAGGTGGCCGAGTATCTCGCGGCGGGCATGCCCGTGGTCGTCAACCGCGGCGTGGGCGATCAGGGCGACCTGGCGGGCAGCCCGGAGTCCTGCGCCGTCATCGACTCGCTCGGCGACGGCGACGTCGAGCGCGGCGCCGAGCTCGCCCTGCCCCTCGCACGCCGTCCGTACGGCGAGCGCGCCGAGGCCACCTACAAGGTCGCGCGCGCCCACTTCAGCCTCGCCGAGGTCGGCGTCCCCCGCTACGCGGCTCTCTACGAGAGCCTTCGCTCCGAGAAACCGAAGGAGGGTCCCCATGGGTTCACACGCGTCTCGGTATGAAGCCACGCTCGGCAAATACACGAAGCAGATCGACCGCGCGTTCGCGCAGGCCCGCGACAAATACGACGCCCACCGCCGCGCCGAGCCCATCCTCGTGGAGATGGCGCGCGACCCCGAGGTCATGCCCGCGGTCATCGCGAAGCACATCGCGAAGTGGCAGACGTTCAACACCAAGAATTTCCCCTCGCTCGGCATGAACATCGCGATGTCGCCCCACTACGTGCTGGTGGCGAACGCCTTCTTCCCCCTCGACGAGGGCCCGGAAGACATGATGTTCAACGCGATCCACCACCACGGCGACCTCCTGCTCACGACGGTGAACGCCTTCGGCCCCGGCTACGAGCACTGGGTGTTCGGCAAGGCGCGGCCGATCGACCTCGACAAGGACCTCTTCGAGATCCCCTTCCAGGAGAAGGGCATCCACACCCTCTACAACGCCGCGTTCGTCGACGCCGACCAGCCCCACGCGGTGGTGTACCCGAAGGCGCTCACCGTGACGTTCGCCCTCTGGGCCAGCAAGAAGCCGGTGACGTGGCGCGACCACGTCAAGCGCATCCGCGTCTTGCGCGGCCGCGAGAAGAAGCTGAAGGACCTCGCCCTCAAGCTCGGCCTCCGCAAGACGCTCGACCTCAAGGTCCCCGAATACTTCGACTACTACCCCGTGCCCGACAGCGCTGGCACCACCGGCTTCTACGGGATGCGCAAGCGCGCCCAGTTCGAGCGCGGCCCGAACGAGGACTACATCCAGTCGTTCTTCAACGTGCTGCAGGAGACCGGCAACGAGAAGCTCCTGCCGTTCATCTTCGAGTGCATCGACGGCAAGAAGATCGACAACCCCGAGCTCGTCCGCCGCTACGCGGCCGACGTCCGCGCGGGCAAGCGGATCCCCAACAAATACTCGGAGGGGATCCACACCAACGTCCCGCACATGAACTTCCGCGCGGCCGCCGTGCTGAAGAACCTGCCCAAGCAAAACGCGGCCTGAAGGTCGCACGAAGAGAGCCGGAGGACCCCTTGGGGGCGAACTCGATCCCGCGTCGCATCGTGAAGAGGCTCATCGGGCGTGTGCTCGACGAGGACCGCTACAGCTACGTGCAGTGTGCAGCCAAATCGCTGGACATCTACACCGGGAGCTGGAGCGAGCCCGAGCTCGACCTCGTCCCCTACGCGGTCAAGGAGGGCGACACCGTCCTCGACGTCGGGGCGAACTTCGGCCTGTATTCGCACCACCTGTCGCGCGCGGTGGGCCCGCGCGGCAAGGTGTACGCGTTCGAGCCGGTGCCGTTCACGTACAAGACGCTCCGCCGCGTGGCGCGCGTCCTTCGGCTGAAGAACGTCGAGATCGTGCCCAAGGGCTGCGGCAGCGAGGCGGGGACGGTCACGTTCCAGGTCCCGCTGTCGCCGGCGGGCACCCTGAGCGCGGGCATGGCGTTCATCGGCTCGCGCACCGACGACCACGCGGGTCGCGAGACCCAGGTGCGCTGGACCCAGACCCGCGAGATCCCCGCCGAGATCGTCGGACTCGACGACGTCGTGCCCCCGCTCGACGACGTCACGTTCGTGAAGATCGACGTCGAGGGCGCCGAGCCGTTCGCCCTCCGCGGCGCCGCCCGGCTCCTCGACAAGCACCTGCCGACGGTGCTCATCGAGATCAACCCCTGGTACCTCCAGGGCTTCGGGCAGAGCGTCGACGACCTCGCGAAGATCTTCGCCGAGCGCGGCTACGAGCTCTACCGCTTCGACGACGTCACTCGCCGGCTCCGGCGCCACGACGTGAGCGCGATCGTGGAGGACAACTACGTGTTCGTCCACCCGCGGCGCGCCGCCCGGCTGGCGCCGCTCATGGCGAGCTGATGCGCGTCCGGCCCGCGACCGCGGGCGACTACCCCGCGTTTTCGCGCCTCTTCCCCGAGCTCGCGGTCGGCGATCCGACCCCCGACGAGGTGAAGTGGCGCGGCGATCTCGTGCCGACCACCCTCGTCGCCGAGGAGGAGGGCGAGGTCGTCGGCTACCTCTTCTACCAGGCGCTATCCGATACTGGATACATCCGGCACGTCGTCGCCGCCCCGGCGCGCCGCCGAGCCGGCGTCGGGCGCGCGCTCGTCGAGGAGGCGCGGCGCCGCTTCGTCGCCGCAGGGGCGCGGCGCTGGTGCCTCAACGTGAAGCCCGAGAACACCGCCGCCATCGGCCTCTACGAGTCGGTCGGCATGAGCTTCCAGCACGCGTCGACGGCGCTCTTCTGGCCGTGGGTCGCGGGGGCGGCCCTCCCGCAGAGCCCGTCGGTCGTCGCGCGGCGGGCGGAGCCGTCGGACGACGCCGAGGTCGAGCGCGAGCTCGCGCTCGCCCCCGGGCTGTGCGCCGACTTCCGAGCGCGCGCGGGGCGGGTGCTCTTCGTCGCGCACGACGCGGGGCGCGTCGCCGGGCTCGCGATCTACGACACCCACTTCGACGGCGCGCTCCCCTTCGCGGCGCGCGAGCCCGCCGTCGCCCGCGCCCTCTTCGAGGTGATGCTCCCGCACCGGACGAGCGGCGCGAGCGAGGTCCAGCTCGTCGTCGAGAACGACGCGCGCCTCACGAGCGCCCTCGTCGACCGAGGCGCTCGGGTGAAGCTCGCCTTCTGCCACTACGCGGGCGACCTCAGATTCCCAGTTTCATCGAGCACATAACTACACCGTAGCACTGTATCCTACATGTGCAACGCGTCCTGAAGTGGCTGAAATCACTCAGGTTCATCGGCAGACGGGGCCGGTGGTCGCGACGAGGCCGAGGGCCTCTCCGTAGGACTGCACCCGGCGCATGCCGGCGGTCAGGCGCGAGCCCGCGCGCGGGAGGGTCGCCACTTGGCTGCACGCGCGCACGGCGGTGTCGGGGTTCTCGTAGAGGAACCCGTAGGGCACGCGGTAGGCCTCGTAGGTCGCGACGTCGCTCTTGCGGTTGCCGAAGCCGAAGGTCGGGCGGAAGCCCTTCTTCGAGAGCATCTCGAGCTCGCTCTTCTTGAAGTCCTCGGCGGCGGAGTTGATCGCGCCGGTGAGGCCGAGCGTCGTGTGCACGACGCCGAGCGGGAGATCGCCGCGGCCGTCGCCGCGCGCCGACGCGCGGAGGAACGCGCGCGTGTGGGGCGCGAGCGGCTCCGGGCGGGCGGTGAGGTACATCGGCCGGTACCCCAGCGCGGCGAGCTTGTCGAAGGTCGCGGCGACGTGCTCGTGCACGTAGGGCTGGCCGGCGCCGCCCATCATTCCCCGCCAGAGCGCCGGGAAGTCGGACTCCTCGTCGCACACGGCGGCGGGATCGCCGGGCCTGCGCTCGGTGAGCGTGCCGTCGACGTCGCTCACGAAGATCGCGGCGCCGCGCGGGAGGACCTCGATGTGCTGATCCGCCCACGTGCCGTCGCCCGCGACCACCATCCGCACCCGGTGGTGACCGATGGGGAGCGCCTTGGCGGCGGGGATTCGGAAATACACGCGGCCGCCCTTGTCCTCCACCCCCTCGACCGTCTCGTGCTCGCCGTCTTGGGTGGTGGTCGCCGTGCCGAGCTTCTCCCAGGCGCCGCCGCAGCCGCGCTGGACGAAGACGTCGACCTCTTCGCCCTTGATGTCCTTGTCGGACAGGCCGTAGGCGAACTTGCCGAGGACCCACTGATCATCCCCAACAGGATAGAACGCGTCGCGGCCTCGGTGCTGCGCCGGCAAGAGCGACGACGCGTGGTTGCGGGTGTGCGCGAAGCCGCGGGGGGAAAACGCCGGCGCCGTCGTGTCCGTCGCGCACCGCGCCGCCTGAGCCGCGACGTCGCCGAGGGCCCGGATCTCCGCGGCCTTCGTCGTGGGGCACCGAGCGCCCGTCAGGGCGTCGTCGGACGAGCCGTCATCGGCGTCCTCCGCAGCGCAGCCGGCCAGAGCGACGAGGGCGGTCCCCGTGAGGAGCGAGACGATGGGGCGTTTGAAGGAGCGCATGTGCGCCTATGTGTGCAGCGCCCGTGCCACCCCTCTCGTCTTGAAAGAACTAGCCTTTTTGCGGGTCCGGGCTGCGAATGGGTGGGCGTCGCACCGCGCTCGGAGCACTCGCGGGGTGAGGTGTGGTCGATCCATCCGCAGCGGGCATCTCGTCCTCGTCGCCGCGGCGCGCGGATGCCCGTCCCGAGGGCGATCCCCAGGCCCCAAGATTGGGCAGCAAGCTGCCTAATTTGGGGAGGGCGATCCCCAGGCCCCAAGATTGGGCAGCAAGCTGCCCGATTCGTTGGCTAGCCAACCTCGATCGCTGCCCGTTGGACGGCTGGGGAGTTGCGTTGGCTGGGCGCCCGTTCGGCGACCCACCCGGGCCGGCCGAGGAGGCGCTACTGGAGGGTCAGGCCCAGCGGGAGCGTGTCGCCGAAGCTCTGGGCGCGCTCGGCGCGCGAGATCTCGACGACCTCCTCGAGCGGGCGGAGGTCCTCGACGGCGGCTCCGGCCTCCCGCAGCTTCTTGGCCGCGGCCCGACGGACGCGCTCCGAAACATCGCGCGCGCGGTCCCCGGTGAGCCGCGCGAGGCGGACGACGGGCGCCGCCATCCACGCGTCCCACTTGCCGCGCATCCACTGGTCGAGCCAGGCCTCGACCATCGCCGGCGGCACGACGTGATGGCCGCTGGCGAACGCCGGCACCCGAGCGCCGACGCGCGCGATGTCGGCGTAGAGGCGGGGCTGCTTGCTCGTCCACGTCTCTTCCATCAGCCACCCGCCGAGCCGCTGGCGGTCGCCGACCGAGAGGCGCTCGAGCCACGAGAGGAGCTCGCGGAGCTCGTCGGGGGCGAGCGGCAAGGACTTCGACTTCTTGAGCTTGGCCTCCGCGGGGGCGACGTAGGGCGCGAGCTCCTGGAAGATCGCCGCCGACTCGGGCTCGCCGAGCCCGCCCGCGATCCGACGCCAGGCGATGAAGAAGGCCTGCCAACCCGGGGCGCGGTCGGGGAACGCGAGCTTCTGGGTGAACAGCGGCGCGAGCGCGCCGACGCGCTCGGCGTCGCCGGGGGCGCCGAAGCCCGGGCGCAGGGTGAAGCCCGCGAGCATCCAGAACGCGCGCTCGTGGTCCTGCGACCAGCGGCGCGAGCCGCGGCGGCCGAAACATGCATCATACAAACTCCGCGCCTCGTCGGTGGTCCACCCGGCCTTGTCGCCGAGGATCTTCTCGAGATCGCGGAAGAGGTCCTTGACGAGGCGCGGCTCCTTGGCCTCGAAGGCGGCGCTCGTGGCGGCGACGGCGGCGGCGAGCTTGCCCGACCGCAAGCTCGGCGGCGGGAGCGAGGCGCGCCCGTCGGGCCGCCGCACCTGGAACGAGAGCGCGAAGCGGCGGCCGCCGCCGACCTCGACGCAGGCGAGGTCGAGCGTGCCGACGGGGGAGAGCTCGCCGGTGACGCGCACCGTCGCCTCCCCCTCCCCGCCGGCCTTGAGGACGAGCGGGGGCAGGCGCGTGTAGTCGCCGGGGGTCAGATCGACGGTGTCTCCGACCGCGTGGACGACGGACGACTCGGCGACGTAGATCTCGAGGCGCACCGCCTTGCCGGTCGTGAGCTTCATCTCGCGGGGGGCGGTCTTGGGGTCGCCCTCGCGGGTGCCGCGGGGCACGAGGCAGACGCCGACCAGCTTGCCCGCGCCGGCCTCGTCGGCGGCGCCGAGGTAGTACCCGCGGGCCGCGCCCGCCTGGATGCGCAGGCCCTCGCCGCGGCGCGCGAACCCGTAGCGGACGGCCCCGCGCGCGACGGCGAGATCGGGGTCGGGCGCCGGGAGCATCACGACGTCGCGCTCGGCCCAGCGCGACGCCACCTCGGCGAGGCGCGCCCGCGCGAGCGGCGATCGGAACACGCCGCCGTTGACGAGGACCGCGTCGGGCGCGCGACCGTCGCCGTAGCGGCGGAGGAACGCGGCGACGTGACGGGTGATCGCCGGATCGCGCGCGTACGGCAGCCCGGTGGTGACGAGGCCGCTCCGGCCGCCGGCGGGCGTGGCGTCGAGCGGGACGTCGGGGAAGAAGCCGTCGAGCACGGCCGCCTTCACCTCGTCGCGCGTCAGGGTGGCCGCGCGCGTGCCGCCGACGAGCTTGCCGCCGCGGGCCGCGAGCGACACCCGGACCTCGGACGGCGCGTCGGGGCCGAGGAGGGCCTCCTTCGCCGCCCGACACGCGAGGACGAGCTGCCCGAGCTCCGCCGCCGGGAGCGGCTCCTTCGACAGCCGCGGCTCGACGAGGCGCGCGAGGGCGAGGTCCATGTTGTCGCCGCCGAGGAGGAGGTGATCGCCGGTGGCGACGCGCTCGACCGACGGCCGCCCGCCGTCGATCGTGACGTCGAGGAGCGAGAGATCGGTGGTCCCGCCGCCGACGTCGACGACGAGCACGCGGGCCCCGGCGCGCCCCTCGGCCGCGCTCGCGACGAGCTCGGCGAGGCCGCCTTCGCGTGCATCATGCATGGATTCGTAGAACGCCGCCTGCGGCTCCTCGAGGAGGCGGGGCGCGAGGCCGGCGCGGCGGGCGGCCTCCAGGGTGAGGGCCCGCGCGCCGTCGTGGAACGACGCGGGCACGGTGAGCACGACGTCGCACTCGGCGAGGCGCGCGCCCAGGCCCGCCTCGTCGAAGGCGCGGCCGAGGTGCGCGAGGTAGCGCGCGCTCGCGTCGACCGGCGAGACGCGCGGCGCGTCCCCCTCTCCACCCCAGGGGAGCACGTCGTCGGACGCGTCGACCGAGGGGTGGCCGAGCCAGCTCTTGGCGCTCTGCACCGATCGCCCCGGGACCTCGAGGCCGCGCGCGCGCGCGAGCTCGCCCGTGATCCACGGCGGCGCGGTCCACGGCTCGACGAGGGACTCGCCGACGGCGGGCGCGTAGAGCGCGCTCGGCAGGAGCGGCCGCGCCTCCCGCCCCGTGGGCACGAGCTGAGGGACGTCGAGCACGAGGACCTCGGCGAGGCTCGGCGCGAACGCCAGGCACGAGTGGGTGGTGCCGAGGTCGATGCCGACGACGGAGGGCCGCGCCACGGTCACGCCCGGTCTTCGCCCTCGCGGACGCTCAGCTCGACCTTCCACGCCTCGCCCTTCTCGAGCGGCTTGTCGGGGATCGCGGTGACCTCGAGGGTGCCGATGGCGGTGACGTGCGACGAGAGCTTGACCGGCACGACGTCGCCGTCGCGGCGCCCCGCCGACGGGAGGGTGAGGCGGATCGGCGCGAGCTCGGTCACGTCGGCGAGGGGGAACGTCCCGACCTCGGCGCCGACGGCGTCGCCTTTGCGCGCCGACGAGCCGAAGAAGCGGAAGTCGACCGGCTCGCCGACGACGACCGCGAGCCCGGCGAAGGAGAGCTCGGCGCTCGTCCCCTCCTCCATCCCCGCGGGGGCGACGCACAGGAGCGAAACCGGCGGCTCGAGCCCGGGGATCGCGGGCACCGCCGCCTCGACGCCGACGTAGTACGACTGCGCCGTACCGCCGCGGATGCGGATGCCGCGGCCGCGCTTGACGAGGCCGAAATACGCGGCGCCGCGCGCGACCGACAGATCGTAGTCGGCGCCCTCGAGCACGCGCGCCCGCGGCGCCCCCGCGGCCTCGAGCCACGCGCCCACGACGTCCGCGGTGCGGCTGCGGAGCTCGGGGCTCTTCATGACGCCGCCGTTGAAGAGCAGGCACGTCGGCTCGAGCATGGCCTTCGTCCCGCCGGCCGCGGCGGCCTGCCGCCCCAGGAACGCGGCGAGGTGCTTGGTCACCGCCGCGTCTTGCGCGTACGGCAGGCCCACCCGAGTGAGCGCGGCCCGCGGCCGCTGGTCGGGCCGCGCCGCCGCGTCGACCTTCGGGAAGAAGCCCTCGAGGATGATCTTCACCACGTCGTCCCGCAAGAGCTCGGTCTTCAGCGTCCCGCCGACGAGCTTCGCGCCGCGCGACGCCACCGCGACCGGCACCTTGTCGAGCTTGTCGTCGGCGAGGAGCTTCTCCTTCGCGGCGCGGCACGCGAACGTGAGCGACGCCATCTGCCAGGCGTCGAGCGTCTTGCCCTGAGCCGCGAGCCGGTCCTTGGCGACCGTCATCAAGAAGAGGTCCATGTTGTCGCCGCCGAGGAGGATGTGATCCCCGACCGCGACGCGCTCGAGCGCGAGCGAGCCGCCGTCGTCGCGCACGCAGATGGCCGAAAAATCGGTGGTTCCGCCGCCGACGTCGATGACGAGCAAGACGTCGCCGACCTTGAGGTCCTTGCGCCAGGCGTCGCCCCGGCCGAGGGTCCAGGCGTAGAGCGCCGCCTGAGGCTCCTCGAGGAGCGTGAGCCGCTCGAGCCCGGCGGAGCGCGCCGCCTCGACGGTGAGCTCGCGCGCCGCGGCGTCGAACGACGCGGGGACGGTGAGCACCACGTCCTGGTCGGCGAGCTTCTGGCCGGGGTCGTGCTCGGCCATGTAGTGGTCGAACGCGGCGGCGACGTGATCGAGGTACCGGAACGACGCCTCGACCGGCGAGATCTTCTCGAGGTCCTCGGGCGCGGCCTGGGGGAGGATCGCGCCTCGGCGGTCGAGCGCGGGGTGGCACAGCCAGCTCTTGGCGCTCGCGACGACGCGGCCGGGGGCCTCGACGCCGCGGGCGCGGGCGAGCTCGCCGGCGGTGAAGCGCTCCTTGCCCCAGGGGAGCTCGAGCTTGCCCTCGCCGTCGTGTGCAAAATACAAGAAAGACGGGAGGAGGCTCTTGTCGTCCACCGTCCCCGGCGCGACGAGCTGGGGGATCGGCAACACCTTGGCCTCGGGCTTCTCGTCCCGCGTGTCGACGAACGCGACCGCGGAGTGCGTGGTCCCGAGGTCGATGCCGACGACGTAGCGCGAGGGCTTCACAGCTCGACCTCCGCGGGGGCGACCACGCGCGGATCGCGCCCGGCGATCGGCTCGGGGAGCTTGCACTCGGTGACGCGCCACCCCTTGTGACGGAGCGTGCCCTTGAACGGCGGGGCACCGGAGACGTTGCCGGTGAGCTTCACCTCGCTCGGCTCGTAGCCCTCGGGGACCTCGACCTTGGCCTCCTCGTCCTCGGAGCGCACGGGCGTGAACGCGATGTGGCCCGAGAGGGCCTTCTTGCAGCCGTCGTGGACGACGCGAGCCGCGGCCCCGATGTCCTCGTCGGAGAACGTCGTCACGTCCTGCTCGAGGAAGTCGACGAAGCGGCCCTCGCGCTGGAGGAGCGCGAGCAGCTCGAGCGCCGACGTCTCCGGAGGGTGCGCCTTCTTCTCGGGCTTCTTCTCGGGCTCGGGCTTCTTCTCGGGCTCGGGCTTCTTCTCGAGCTCGGGCTTCTTCGCGGGCTCGGGCAGCGCCTTGGGCTCCTCGGCGCCGCTCATCGCGCGCTCGAGGCGGGCGGCGAGGGCGCCGTCGAAGAGGACCTTGAAATAGCAGACCCACGCAAAAACCAGCCGGGCCGCGAAGGACATCTCGGTCGTGCTCACGGGCCCCGTATAGCACGGGATCGTTCGAGAAACGGCGGGGAGTGGCCGAGCGCTGGCGCGGGCAGGGCGGCCCCGCGCCCGCCAAAGCCGACGAGGCGCGCGAGGTGGCGTTGCGGGCGCCCTCGCGCCCGGCCAAGAAGGGGCATGCGCCCGCTCCGCCCCGTCACCGCCGCCGTGGTCCTCTGTGCCGTCGCCGCGCTCGCCGACGCGGCGTGCAGCTCGAGCTCGCCCTCGCCCTCGCCGGCGGCCGGCGCCGACGCCGCCGCCGAGGCGGCGCTCGAGGACGCGGCCGTCGCCGTCGACGCGGGAGGCGGCGACGACGGGGCCACACCGGAGAAGACGGTCGACCTCACCGCCGCCTCTGCCCGCGTCGGCGCGACGCTCTGCGGCTTCCACGCGCGGTGCTTTCCGGGATACCTCACCAAGTTCTTCGCGAGCGAGGCCGAGTGCGCCGCTCGCTACGCGGTCGCGTTCCGCGCGACGCACCTCGACGACGCGCGCTTCGCGGCGTCGCAGCTCGACGCCATGGCCGCCTGCGAGGCCGCGCTCTCGTGCGACGCGCTCTACGGCGGGCAGTGGCAGATCGCGTGCAAGACGCCGCGGCCGGCGGCGGCGCGCAAGGCCGGGGAGACGTGCGCGAGCGACGCGTCGTGCGCCGGAGGCGCCTGCCTCGCCGGGGCGTCGGGCGGGTGCGGGACGTGCGCCGACGCGGCCGTCGCCAAGATCGGCGAGGCCTGCGGGACCGGGGCGGCGCGCTGCGCCGACGGGCTCACCTGCACCGGGAGCAAGAAGTGCGTGGCCGTGCGCGGCCTCGGGCAGAGCTGCGACGCCACCCAGAACCTGTGTGGAAACGGGCTGGTGTGCAAGGCCGGCGCGTGCGTCAAGCTCCCCGGCGCCGGCGAGACGTGCGACGACCGCGGCGGGTGCGATCCGTTCCGGTTCGCCGGGTGCGACGGGGCGACGACGACGTGCGTGGCCGTGACCGAGCTCGCGCTCGGCGAGGCGTGCACGCTCGGCGCCCTCTCGTCGTGCGGAGCCGGCGCCTGCGTCTCCGGGGGCAAAGACGCGGGTTCGACGTGCACCGCCCGCAAGCCCGCGGGCGAGGCCTGCCAGACGTCCTCGGAGTGCGCGATCTTCGGCTCGTGCAGCGGGCCCACCGGCGCGAAGCAGTGCGTCGACCCGAAGACGACCTGCGCTCACTGACGGGATCGATCGGAGGACGGGCCGCGAGGCGCGCGGCCCCGGAGAGGCCGTGAGGCGGTGAGCGTCACCCGAACCGCCTCGAGCGCGACGGCTCCGCGGGCGCGGGCCCTCGCCGAGCGCGCCGGGCGGGCGCCGACGCCGAGGCGTTGCGGCGGCGCGAAGGCCGGCTATGGTGAGCCGATGCGCTCGTTCTTGGCCGCCTCCCTGACCGCAGCCGCGATCGCCGCGGTCCTCGTCGCGTGCTCGAGCGACGATCCCCCCGCCTCCCCCGCTCCCAAGGCCGACGCCGGCTCGACGCCCGACGCCGAGCCGATCCCCGAGAACGACGCCGGCGGCGGCGGCGACGCCGCCAAGGGCCCGAACCCGACGGTGACGAACGAGAGCGTGAGCGTCGGCGGCAAGACGCGCACGTTCGTGCTCGTCGTCCCCGAGACGTACTCCGCCGCCAAGAAGTACCCCCTCGTCCTCGCCTTCCACGGCGACGGGGGGACGGCGGCGTCGTTCCGTGCATATTACAAGTTCGACACCTACTCCGGGGAGGACGCGGTCGTCGCGTACCTCGACGGCCTCGGTCAGACGTGGGACATCGAGCGCCTGGCGCCGAACCCCGACGTCGATTTCGCGATGGCCACGGTCGACGCGATCAAGGCCAAGGTCTCGGTCGACGCCGCGCGCGTCTTCGCGACCGGGTGGTCGAGCGGCGGCTTCTTCGTGAACCGGCTCGCGTGCATGAAGTCGACGTCGATCCGCGGGCTCTCGTCCCACGCCGGCGGCGCGGTGTACGAGAGCGACGCGAACAAGCCCCACCCGACGTACCCGAAC
>JAEUKG010001117.1 GCA_016794325.1 Myxococcales bacterium
GGCCGCGAGCCCCTCGAGCCCGAGGTTCGGCCGGGTGAGGTGGCCGTAGCAGGAGGGCAGGGGCACCCGCCCGAGGAAGCGCCCGCCGTCGTCGAAGCGCTCGACGACGGGCCCGCGCTCGTAGGCGATGGCGAAGTAGCCGCCGGCGGCGGGGGCGAGGCCCTCGCCGTCCCAGGGCTCGTCGGGCCGCCCGGTGAGCGGCAGCGGCGGCATCGCCTGCCACGCCGTGAAGTCGGCGTTCGGCACGAGCGGCACGAGGGCCGGGCGCACGTCCTGGATGGCGACGAGCCGCCGCGCCGCCGGCTCCCACACGACGCCCGAGAGCGCCTGCGTGCCTTCGCCGCGCGGCAGGTCGATCACCGCGCGCACGAGCACCGCGCGCGCCGGCGCCGCCTCTGGCCGCATCGGCTCTCGCGCGCGCGCGCCGTCGCAAGCGACGAGACCGGCCGCGAAGGCGACGCCGAGGAGCGCGAGGGGCCGCATCGCGACGGAAACGTACCACGCGGCGGTGGGCGCCCCCCCATGATACGACGGCACCGATGAGCTCTCCGAACGCGTGGGCAAACCTCGCTCGAACGCTCGGCCTCACCCCGTACGAGCCGACGGCGGGCTACGGTCCCGGGGTCGGCTTCCGCCAGGTCTTGCGCTCGCTCGGCGCGGTCGGCACGGAGCCGAGCTTGCGGCACTGGCTCTACGGCAGGCGGCACGGCGTCGAGGTGGTGGTCCTCAACTACGAGACCGGTGGCGGCAGCTCCACCGTGGCCTGGACCGGCGCGCTCGCGCGGGTGGATCCGCCGCTCTTCCTCGGGCTGAACCTCTCGCGCCAGGGCTTCTTGTCGAACCTCTTCGGGGCCTCCGACATCCGCCTCGGCGATCCGGCGATGGACGAAGAGCTGTACGTGCTCGGCTTCGATCCTGCCCGCGTCGCGAGCTTCCTCCGGCCGGACCTCCCCCACGTCCGCGACCTGCTCACGCGGATGGTCGGCACGCTCCGGCAGCAGGAGCTCTGCGTCACCGACAGCGCGGTGCTGGTGAGCCAGACCGGCTCCCACGCCGAGCCCGAGCCCCTCGGGCGCATGCTCGACGCGGGGATCTGGTTCGCGCGGACGCTCGCGGCGCGTCGCGCGGAGGTGCCGCGCGACGACGATCTCTTCCGCATGCTGGAGTGGCAGGCGTACGCCTCCGCCGCCGGCCTCGTCTTCGACCCCGAGCGGCTCACCCTCACCGGCGTGCGCAGCGGCGCCGCCGTCGAGGTCGCGCTCGAGACCGAAGGGCAGAAGACCCACACAGGTGTCACGGTGCACTTCCCGAGCTCCACCGGGCTCGGGCTCACCGTCCGGCGCACCGGGCTGCCGGGCTTCCTGCAGGGCCTCTTCGGCCAGGACATCAAGGTCGGCGACAAGGACTTCGACGAGATGTTCCTGGTGACGGGCTACCCCGAGCCCGCGGTGCGCGCCCTCCTCGGGCGCCCGAACGTCCTCGGCGTCCTCAAGGCGGTGGGCGCGCGCACGAGCGAGGTGCAGCTGAACCACGCCGGCATGTCGTTCCGCCTCCCCGGCTGCTACGCCCGCGCGGACGAGGTGGGGGCGCTGGTCGACTGGGCCGAGCTCGCCACCCGGGATTTGTTCGGCGCGACCGACACGCTCGGCCCGTATCGCTGAGCGGCGGGCTCGGGTACCCTGGGCTCGTGGTCCATCCCGCCCTCGCACGCTTCGCGATCCTCCAAGAGGTCCAGACGGGGGGTGACCGCACCCTGCTCGCGAAGAGCAAGGCCGGCAGCCTGGTCGCGATCCGCATCCTCGCCGAGACGACTATCCCTGAAGATATAGGTTCGGCGCTCGCCCACGAGAGCTCCGCCGGGGCTCGCCTGGCGCACGAGGCGATCGTGCAGCTCCGGGCGATGCTCATCGAGCCCGATCTCGCGGCGCTCGTCATGGAGTTCGTGCCCGGCGTCTCGCTCCAGCGGCTCCTTCGCTTCTCGCAGGGGCGCGGGGTCCGCGTCCCCGACAACGCCGGGTGGTACGTCGTCGAGCGCATCTTCGCCGCCCTCGCGCACGCTCACGCGTCCAAGGACGCGACCGGCGCGCCCGCCCCCGTGCTCCACCGCGAGCTGTCGCCTTCGAGCGTCGTCATCGGGTGGAACGGCGCGGTGAAGGTGGGCGACTTCGGCCTCACCCGCCTCCACGCCCTCGTCGCGGCGCTGCAGAAGAAGACCTTCGTCCCCGACGCCGCGCCCCTCGTGTCGCCGGAGCAAGCGCGCGGCGAGGACCCGACGGCGCGCTCGGACGTGTACGCCGCCGCCCTCGTCGCGGTGCGCCTCCTCACCGGGCGCACGCCGTTCGCGCGCTACCGCAACGACCCCGCCGAGCTCGACAAGGCGCTCCGCGCCGGGAAGCTCCACCCGCTGTCGAAGATGCGCGAGGACCTGCCCAGCGACGTGAAGCAGGCGTTCGACCGCGCGCTCGATCCCGATCCCGCCGCGCGGACGGTGACGGCGCAGGAGATCGTGGACCTCGTGCGCGCGAGCTTCGACGTCGATCGCGGCAAGGAGAAGCTCGAGAAGCTCGTCGGCCGCTGGCGGGAGGAGCTCGAGAAGACGCTGACGCCTTGGGAGCGCCGCGGCTCGCTCGCCGACTCGGGCGAGGTGGGCGACGTCGCGAAGCCGGCCCCCGGCCCCGACGCCGGAGGCGACGACGGCGCGCTCGCCCTCGCGAGCCACGACGACCGTCCGAGCAGCGACTCGGTGTTCTCGCACGACAAGGCGAGCGAGGCGGCGCTCGAGGCCACGGACGTCGCGGTCAGCATGTCGCGCATCGGATCGATCGCCCCCGAGGCGCTCCAGGTGGCGCTGCCGCCGATGCGCATCACGATGCCGAGCCTCCCCGTGTACGGAGGCCCGGTGGCCTACGCCCCGCGGCCGAAGGAGTCCGCGTTCAAGGGGCCGCTCGCGGCGGTGCTCGTGGTCATCGTGTTCGTCATCTTGGGCGGGGGTGCGTTCTTGCTCTTCAAGTACCTCTCGGCGCCGGTCGCGCCGCCCGTCGGGGGGCTGGATCGCCCCGAACCGGGGGCAATCGTGATCACCCGAGGGCCCCCGACTGCACCCAAGGTCCACCCGCGATCCGCCTGATCACCCGCGAAACCATTGGGTTTCCTGTCGCGATGGCTTCGGCCCGGTCGTTGCAGTGCATGTAGGACATGAGCGCACTGGCGCAGTCCGAGCTTCCGATCATCGGCGACCGCTACCAGCTCCTCTCGGAGCTCGGCCGGGGTGGCTTCGCGGCCGTCTACGAGGCCTTCGACCTGCGGCTCTGCCGTCCGGTCGCGGTGAAGGTCCTGCGCTCGAGCCGGAGCGATCCCGAGGCGCCGCGGCGGCTCGCCCGCGAGGCGCGCGCGGCGGCGGCGATCAACCACCCGAACGTGTGCTCGGTGATGGACGTCGGCGCGCTCGCCGACGGCACGCCGTTCCTGGTGATGGAGCTCCTCCGCGGCGAGACGCTCTACGAGCGCATCGCGAAGGACAAGCAGCTCGACGGAGAGCTGGCGGTCGACGTCGCCCTCCAGACGCTCTTCGGCCTGCACGCGGCCCACGAGCTCGGCTTCGTGCACCGCGACGTGAAGCCCGACAACGTGTTCCTCGTCCCCCGCCAGGGCGCGACGCCGCTCGTGAAGCTCCTCGATTTCGGGATGTGCAAGCGGGCGACGCAGCCCCACGCGCCGCCGTCGTCGCCCAACTTCGGCGAGCAGACGCTCACCCGGGTGGGCACGGTGGTCGGCACGCCCGAATACATGTCGCCGGAGCAGGCGTCGGGCGGGCGGGTGTTCGACGCGCGCATCGACGTCTTCGCGGTGGGCATCGTGCTCCACGAGGCGCTCACCGGCCGCCGCGCGTTCCGCGGTCCCGACGTGCGGGCGGTGCTGAGCTCGGTGCTCACGAAGCCGCTCGTCCCCCTCGCGACGGCGCGCCCCGATTTGCCCGGCGTGCTCGACCGCGTCATCGGCCGCGCCACCGCGCGCGATCCGCGGACGCGCTACCAGAGCGCGCGCGAGTTCATGCGCGATTTGATGGTGGTGCAGACGATCTTGGCGGACCACCGCAAGGCGCGCGCCGTGACCGAGAGCGGCACCTACGGCTCGGTCAACGACTGGGACATGCCGACCAAGCGCTACACGAAGCAGGCGCGCGTCCGCGCCTGATCCGCGGGCCGGCGGTGTGGTAGGACTGGCGCATGCTCGACAAGCGTGCGCTCCTCGCCGCGCTGAAGGCGAAGGTCTCGGCGGAGCTCGAGGCGTCGACCCGCCGCGCTCAAGACGCCGCCGACGCCGCGACCCACGAAGAGAACCGCGCCGAGGGCGACAAAGACATGCGCGCCACCGAGGCGTCGTACATCGCGCGCGGGCAAGCCGAGCGCGTCCACGAGCTCGAGGCGGCGCTCGCGCGGCTCCAGTCGATGCCGATCAAGGCGTTCTCGGCGGGCGACCGCATCGCCGTCTCGGCGCTCGTCGAGGTGGAGCACGCCGGCGCGCGCACGCTGTATTTCCTGGTCGTCGCGGCCGGGGGCGAGAAGCTCGCGAGCGACGGGCGCGAGGTGGTCACGCTCGCCACGACGAGCCCGCTCGGCCGCGCCCTCCTGGGGCTCGAGGAGGGCGACGACGCCGAGGTCGTCGCCGGCGGGGGCACCAAGAGCTACGCCGTGGTCTCCGTGAGCTGACGGGACGACCGGGGAGGACGCGCCGGCGTCATCAGACGTTCGGGGAGGTCGCCGCGGGCGCTTGGGCCTGCGCGAGGCCCGGGCTGCGAGCGTCACCCTCGTCGGTCCGCGTCGATGGGAACGCCGCCGGGGACGCCCCGAAGGATTCGATGGAGACCGACGCGCAGCGCCGAGAAGGCCTCGGCGGGCGGCCCCGCTCCCGGCCCGAACGCCGCGACGTGGAAGCGATCGAGCAGCGCGTCGACCACCTCGTCGCGGACGACGATCCCCTCGCGCTCGGCGACGAGGAGCGCCCGCTCGCCGAGGAGCACCTCGAAGACCAGACGCTCGATGCTCGCGCGCGACTCCGGGGCGCCGTGCGCGCGCGCGAAGCTCACGAGCGCTTCGGCGACGGCGCGGAGGTCCTCCGGCGTCATGGAGCGGAGGCCCCGGCGAAGAGCCCGTTTGGCAGAGCGTCGTCTGCGTCGCGCATCGTGCTCCTCACGCGCGAGCGCGAGTCGCCTCCCGCATCGTGCTCCTCACGCGCGAGCGCGAGTCGCCGCGTCCCGCGACCTCGACGACACCGACCCACCGACGCACCGACGCGCGGAGCGGGATGCGCCGAGCGACGAGGCGCCGAGCCGCACGTCCCGTTTCTCTCAGAGGTTGCCGTTGAGCGGGTCGTACTTGTCGTTCGACTTCACGAACGGATCGTTCGCCTTGCCGGCGGGGCGGCTGCGGGTCGGCTGCTGGGCCGCGCGCTGCTCTTCGGCGGCCTTGCGCTTCTTCTCGAGCTCCTCCGCCCGCTTCTTGTCGGCCTCGAGGAGCGCGCGCTTCTGGTCGTCGGTGAGGGGCTTGGCGATGAACGGGTCGTCGCCGGTCGGGTTCTGCCCGAGGTGGTGCACGTCGACCGTGTTGGGGCTGGGGCCCGCCGCCGCCGGCGCGCTGCCCGCGCCCGCGAACTTCACCGCGCCGACGGCGAGGCCGCCGAGCACGATCGCGAGCGCGCCCACCACCGCGAGGGGGCGGAAGCGCGACTTGAACTGCGGCTCGATCTCGATCTCGAGCTCGCGCTGCACCGGCGCCGCGGACGGCGCCGCCGAGGCGGCCGGCACGGAGACGGGACCGTTCCACGACGGGGGGCTCACGGAGGCCGCGACCGGCGCGAGCGAGGACGGACCGGCCGGAGGCACCGACTCCATCGAGCGGAGCGTCTCCGTGGGGACGGGAGCGGGCGCCGCGGGCGGCGGCGGGATCATCGGGGCGACCGCGGCCGGCGCCTCGGGCGCGAGGCTCTGCGGCGGCGACGCCATCGCGACGGGCGCCTCTTCCTCTTCGATGCCGGCGACGACGGCGAGCGTCGACCACGCCTCGTCGCCGAGCTTCTTCACCTGGGTGCGCTCGTGCACCTGACCCGACTGGAACGCCTCGTCGAGCTCCTCGAGCGTCCAGACGCAGACCTCGCCCGACGCGAGCTGCACCTGCCAGAAGTCGTCGCGGGTCGTCGTGTCGGTGGTCGCGTCGGTGCTCATTTCGGTGTCGCCTCCGTGAAGAACGGGCCCGGACCGTACCAACAGGGTGCGCGTGCGCACGATGTAGGTATGACGGGCGAGACCGCAGAGAGACGGGGTCCGAGACGCCTTGGCGCGCCCCGACCCCGCTCGCCGCGTGGAAAAATCCGCTGGGGATTTCCGCGTGCAGTGAGATTGAACTCGCGGCCCTCAGCGGGTCGCGAACGTGGCGTAGACCGACCAGGGGCCCCACGCGCCGCCCACCTTGGCGCGCACGCGGAAGCGATGATCCTTCGGCCGGAGCGTCGGATAGAACACGCGCGACGGCGCGCTCGTCGTGTAGGTGACGTAGGGCGAGAACGCGCCGCCGCTGCCGGTCTCGATCGCGAACTCGTATTGCGTCGCCGACGGCACCGGCGCGCACGCGAGGGTCACGTCGGGCGTGGTGATCGTCGCGCCGAAGGGCGAGAGGCCTCCCGGCGCGCCTTCGCTCGGAGGCGGCTGCGGCGTCGTCGGCGCCGGCGGCGGCGACGCTCCGGGGCGCACGCCGGTGTACTTCCCGTAGTCGAACACAGAGGGCGCCGACCACGGGCCCCAGCCGTGCGCGTTCATCGCGCGGGCGCTGAAGCGATACACCGCGTTGCGCGGCGGGTACGTCGCCTTGAAGGCGTCGGCGCTCGCCCACGTGTTGTAGACGCGCCAGGACTTGCCGTCCCACGACTCGAGCTTGAGCTCGTAGCGGGTGGCGCGCGGCACCATCGTCGCCATGAGCTTCACCTGATCGATGCCGATCACCGCGCGGTCGGCCGGGTAGAGCCCGGTGAGCGCGGGCGGCGGGGCGCCGGTGTCGGGGGGCAGGTTGCGGTCGACGACGACGGCCGGAGGTATCCGAGCCTGGATGGTGTCCTTGTCGACGCCGACCTTGCACAGCGGCTCCTCCGCCCACTGCTTGCCGACGACCTTCGGCGGCTTCCACCCGCCGAACTGATCCTGGGGCCAGGCCGAGAGGAGCTTCGTGTAGTTGTACCGCGCGTACCAGAGCGGGACGTCCGCGAGCTCCGACGTGTTGTTCATGTGGGTGTTCCAGTAGCCCCACCCGGTGTAGATGCCGCACTCGACCTCGGGGTGCTTCTTGCACTCGTCGAGGCCCTCGCGGATGCGCGCCACGCGCGTCTTCCAGCCGAGGCCGTTCAGGTTGTCGTCCTCGACGTCGAGCCACATGCGCCCGATGGGGAAGCCCTGGGCTCGGCGGAACGCCTCCGCCACTTGGCCGCGGAGGTCGTCATACCAATTGAGATACACGTAGGCGTCGACCGACATCCCCCGCGACACCGACATCGCGAGCTGCTGGCGGGTGACCTCCTCGACCTGGGTGCCGACCACGACGTGGCGCACCCCCGAGGCCCAGAAGCAGTCCATCTCCGCCTGGGCCATCGGCCCCTCGTACATCGAGATGTCGACGCCGAAGACGGCCTTGTTGGCGGGGTCGCCGTAGAACGGCGGCGAGGGCACGAGCTCGGACGACTCGGTGTCGACCTCCTCGTCGGTGGGGGCGGCGCACGCGGCCAGGCAGGCCGCGGCGCCGATGGCGAGCGCTTTCTTCATGAGCGATCCTCTCTGTCGGGACGTCGTGTCGGTTCGTCGGGCTTCAGTACGGTCCGTAGACGCAGGCCCCGCCGGTGGAGATGAAGCGCACCTTCCGGCCCTGGATGCGGGTCGCGGTGAAGGTGACCGAGGGCCGCGACGCCGTGAGCTTGGTCGGCACGATCGAGCACTTCGAGCTCGGGCAGCGATAGAGGTCGGACGAGTCTGCGCCCTCCCACGGGGTGCCGTCGGCCGAGTACCACTGGCCGCCGACGGTCTCGTCGACGCCGTTGCGGGTGAACGTGAGCGTCACCGTGTCGCCGCTGCGGCTCGCGGAGTACTTGGCCTTGAGGTCGCAGAACGACTCGCCGGTGCCGGTGCCGCCGCCCGGCTTGGTCTTGCCCAGCGTCTTGCCGGTGGTGAGCGTGCCGCACACGAAGTCGGCGCCGTCGCCGTTGAACGTCGCGAGGTGCCAGTCGCTGCCGACGCAGCCGTTCGACGCCGCCGCGTCGAGCGCGCTCCGGATCGCCTTGATGTCGGCGTTGGCGGCGGTCACGTCCTTCTTCCAGGCGTCGTAGCGACCGAGCTTGCCGCTCAGCTTCCAGAGCACGAGCTTGTCGTCGATGTCCGACGCCTTCGACGCCGACACCAGCGCGCCGAAGTCGGCGACCTGCTGGCCGACGTAGAGCGGCGCGTTGGTGCTGATGCTCACCTTGCCGCCCGAGAGGCTCACGCGGCGGTGCGCCAGGGTGCCGACCTGGACGTACGGGTACGTCGGGTTCTTGCCGTTCACCGCGTCCTCGGAGTCGCCGATGTCTTCGCCGTCGGCCTCCTCCGCCGCGCATCCGGTCAGCGCGCCCGCCGCCGCCACGACCACGCAGAAACCACCGAAGAACCGACCCATGTGCTTGACGATGTCCATCTCGCGACCTCCGGGGAGGACCCATTGCAGCGCCCGTGCCGCGGCAAGTCCTCAGTGAATTCCGATGGTTACGGTCCTTCGAGGTAG
>JAEUKG010001119.1 GCA_016794325.1 Myxococcales bacterium
ATCCAGTCGTTCGTGGTCGAGCGCCTGCATCCACTCCCCATCGCCCGCTTTGCGCACCCTGTTGCCTCCCTCGGGCACGGGCACGGGCACGGGCACGGGCACGGGCGAGAGGAGAGCCGGCGTTCAGGGACACGCCCTAGTTCTCTATGAGGATACGATGCCCGGCCCGACGGCCGGCGACGCCGCCGGCACGCTCACCAGCGCGAGCACCTGCTCCTCGGTGAGGCCCTCGCCCTTCACGAACGCGCGCCGAAGGCGCTCCACCGCCGCCAGCGACAGCTCGAGCCTCGCCGCCGCCGCGGCCCGCACGAGGGTCTCTCGCTCGCGGCGCGTGACGCGCCCGTCGAGGATGGCCGCGATGGCGAGCGCACGCACGACGACGGCGGCGTCGGAGGGCGCGAGCGTGCCCAGGCGCTCGAGGAGCACGCCCGGGTCGTCGAGGTCCCCGTCGTTGCGCATCCCGATCCGGCCGACGACCGCCTCGAGGAACGCGGCGAGGTTCGGGTGGAAGTCCTGCTTCTTCACGATGCTCGTCGCGAGGGCGCGCAGGACGGCCTCCTTCAGCGCCTCCGACGGCGGGGGTCCGCGGTCGAGGAGCGCGCCCGCGAGCTCGAAGGCCGCCGACGGCCCCATCACCCGCAGCGTGGCCTCGCGCACGATCGTCCACGCCACCCACGCGTTCCACGCCGCGGTGACCGGCACGCCGACGAACGGGAGCCACGCCCGAACGACCGCGCGCCCGAGGACACGGCGCACGAGGGCCTTGAGGAGGAAGTTCGTGACGCCGATCTTCGCCTTGTAGACGAGGCCCGCGACGACGAGGCGCCACCGCGACACCTCGCGCAGCGGGTCGATCCCGTACGGCTGCACGCGCGGGTTCGGGAGCTCCAGCGCGACCCGCGCCATCGCGAGGGGCAGCTCGGCGATCGCGCCCTCCTCCGAGAGCGAGAGGCCGGCCGCCCTCGCGAGCGCGTGGACGGAGCGCAGACCGTCCCAATACAAGAAGCCGATCTCGATCGCGCTCGCGAGCACGGTCGCCACCCCGACGAGCGCCCAGAACCGCACCGTCCCGTCCGGGGTCGCGGCCTCGGCGAGCGGCTGAGCGAGCACCTCGACGGCGGCGGCGACCGCGGCCGAGAGCGCGCCCGCGCCGGCGGCGCGGAGCACCATCCCCCGGGCGACGCGTCGGATCGCGGCGCGCTCCTTCGGGTTGAGGTAGTGGACGGCGTCCTCCGCCGAGGGTGCGGGCAGATCGCGCTCCCGACGCTGGAAATACGCGAGCGCGAGACGGACGAGCACGGGCTCGTGCTTCGGCGCCGAGGCCATGCCCCTCATCCTACACGAACGCCGATCCCCTCCGGTGGGCCCACCCGGCGCGCACCGCCGCGGGCGCCCGCTCGGTCGAATTCCCGACGAGATCGGGGCACATGCAGAACCTGCACCGACGATGCGGCACGGCAGCCCTCAACTGGGTCAAGAATGAACCGTACTCCTCAGCATGCGGTTCTTGGTGTGCAACGGCGCGCGCGCGCTCGTCGACACGGCGGCGATCCTCGCCGCGAGCCCGTCCAACAGCGACTGCATCTTCGTCGACGACATCGACCTCGTGCGCGCGACCACCGACGCCCGCATGAGCGAAGAGGTGATCGTCATCGTCACCAGCGACCCGACCGAGATCGCGGAGCTCTACACCGCCGGCGCCGACGAGGTCGTGCTCTGGCCTCGGGACGCCGACGACCTCGCGCGCATCGTCGCGCGGGTCGGCGAGCGCACGCCCCTGCGCCGCGCGCTCGTCTCCGCCGAGCAGCACGACCTCGCCGCGCGGGCGGTGCTCAGCCTCTCGCGCGTGCTCTCGCTCGAGCTCGACGACCTCGGCCGCATCGTGAGCGCCCAGGGCCCGCGCTCGGTGCAGCTCACCGGCACCCGGTTCCGAGACCACCTCGTCGACGCGGGGACGATCCCTCCCCCCGGCCGCGTCGAGCTCCCGCGCCACTTCGACGCCGAGTGGCGCACCGACGACGGCGCCGTGGCGCACATGGTGTGGAACGCGGCGCGCGACCCGGAGACGGGCGTGCTCCGGGTCGTGGGGCACGACGTCACCGCCCTCCGCGCCGCCGAGCGCGAGGCGCGCGCCGCGAGCGAGAAGGCCAACGAGGCCTCGCGCATCAAGTCGCAGTTCCTCGCCAACATGAGCCACGAGATCCGCACGCCCATGAACGGCGTGCTCGGGATGACGGCGCTCGCGCTCGACACCCAGCTCACGCCCGAGCAGCGCGAGTACATGGAGGCGGTGCAGACGTCGGCCGAGAGCCTGCTCGCGATCATCAACGACATCCTCGACATCTCGAAGATCGAGGCGGGGAAGCTCACCATCGAGCAGATCGAGTTCTCGCTCCAGCGCACGCTCGACACCGCGCTCGTCCCCCTCCTGTCGCGCGCCGCGCAGAAGAACCTCGTCCTCGAGGTCGCCGTGGCTCCCGGGACCGCGGACGCCCTCGTCGGCGACCCCCTCCGCTTGCGGCAGGTGCTCGTCAACCTCGTGGGCAACGCGATCAAGTTCACCAAGGAGGGCGGCGTCTTCGTGTGCGTGAGCGAGGGCGACGGCCCCGACTCGCTGCATTTCAGCGTCGCCGACACCGGCGTCGGGATCGCCCAGGACAAGGTCGCGCTCGTGTTCGAGCCCTTCCGGCAGAGCGACGAGTCGACCGCCCGCAACTACGGCGGCACCGGCCTCGGCCTCGCCATCTGCAAGGAGCTCGTCGAGCTGATGGGCGGCCGCATCTGGCTCGAGAGCGAGCTCGGCGCCGGCAGCCAGTTCCACTTCGAGGTCCCGCTGCCCAAGGCGCAGGCCCCGGTGAAGGACGACGCGCCCTCCGCGCCGGCGGCGATGCCGCTGTCGAAGCTGCGCGTGCTCGTCGCCGAGGACAACGCCGTCAACACCAAGCTCGCGATGCGCTTCCTCCAGAAGCTCGACTGCGAGGCGGTGCACGTCGAGAACGGCGCGCTCGCGGCTGACCGGGTGCGCGACGAGGACTTCGACGTGGTCCTCATGGACGTGCAGATGCCGGTGATGGACGGCCTGGAGGCCACCCGGCTCATCCGCGAACGTGAGCGCCAGACCGGCGACCACGTCCCGATCATCGCGCTCACCGCGAGCGCGATGAAGGGCGACGCCGACATGGCGATCGCGGCCGGGATGGACGCCTACCTCTCGAAGCCCCTCGACCTCGCGGCCCTACGCCAGTCCCTCTCGCGGATCGGCCACACCGAGAAGGCGCCCGTCCCGTCTTCGCCCTTCGTCATGTACTCGGAGGCCGACGCGATGCGGACGCTCACCGCGTGCGGCAATGAGGAGGACCTCTTCCTCGACGTGATCCGGGAGTTCCGCGCGGACTGGCCTCGGGTCTTCGACGAGCTCCAGAGGAGCCTCGAGGCCGGGAGCGCCAACGCGGTGATGCGCGCGGCGCACCGCCTGAAGGGCGCGCTCTTGGCGATGTCGGCGGGCCGTGGCTCGCACCTCGCGCAGCTCATCGAAGAGGCCGGGCGCGGCGGCGACACGAGCCAGTGCGGCGGCCTCGCCGACACGTTGAGCCGGGAGCTCACGCACTGCGACGCCGTCCTCGCCGACGTCGCGTCGCGCCTCGAAGCCAAGCTCGCGCCCGCGCTCGACCACGCGTCCTGAGCGCTCCTGCGCCCCGACGCGCGACAGGCGAAGGCGCGCCCGCGATCGACGGCGCGCTGCGCCGCTCGAGACCGCCAGCCGGCGAGGGGCGCGCGCGATCCGCGCGCGTCGCGTGCGCGCGCGCAGTCGACGCGGAGGTGCGCGGCGCGCGGGCCGGCCGCGAAGCGCTCGGGACCGCCAGCCGGCCAACACGTCGAGCGCCAACGCGCTGACGTCCGCGCCGTCGCGGAGCCCACGAAACGAGGGCTTGGACGGACGCGAGCGTGGCAC
>JAEUKG010001300.1 GCA_016794325.1 Myxococcales bacterium
GCCTCTTGCACGACGTGGGGCTCGAACGCGCGCGGGTACGCGGCCTCCCAGTGCAGCCGCCACGCGCCCACCGGGTAGTGCCCCCAGAACGGCGCCGCGCGGCCGCGCAGCAGGCCCGCGCCCTGGTCCGGCGCCCCGGCGCGATCGAGGAGCGCCGCCGCGACCGCGCGCGCGAGGGGGTCGCCGCTCGGGTCGAGCGCCCCGGACGCCGACAGCTCGCGGCGCGCCGGCTCCACCTCCTGCGCGCGCAGGAGCTCCACGGCGCGCGCGAAGTGCACGCTCGACGCGGCGTCGGGGAGGCGGCCTTCGGGCGCGCGCTCGCGCTCGGCCGCGACCGCCTCGTCGAGGGCGCGCTTGGCGAGCGCCTCGTCCATCTCCGCGAGCCTGGAGTAGGCCATGGCCAGGTAGAAGAAGAGGGGCTTCTGGCGCACGATCGCCTGGTACTGGGCGCGCGCCTTCTCCTTGTCGCCCGCCTGCTCGTCGAGCTTGGCGAGGAAGTAGGCGGAGCGGCCCGCCGTCGCCCACTGCCGGTCGTCGGGCGGCCCGTCGTCGACCTTCGCGAGCGCGGCGCGCGCCTCGGCGGTCTTGCCCGCGAGCATCGAGGCCATCGCCACCCGGAAGAGCGCCTCGCCCTTCATATCCCCATCAGGATAGTCGTCGGGGAGCGCGCGCAGCATCGTGATCGCCTTGTCTTCGTCGCCCGCGTCCTTCAGCAGGAGGGCGGCCCGGAAGCGCGCGTCGTCGGCGTAGCGGTGCTTCGGGAACTTCTGCTCCACCATCGCGAAGCGGGCGAGCGCCTCGTCCCGCTTCTTGCTCCCGGCCGCCTTGGCGCCGGAGTAGAGCGCGGTGACGAGCTCGTCTTGACCCGCGCACGCGGTGATCGCCTCGGCCCAGGGGTCGGTCGGCGGGGCCTTCGCGCCCTTGGGCGACGCGTTGGCGCGCACGATCGCGGCCTTGCAGAGCGGGGCGCTCGGGGGCTTGAGCTCCGCGGTGACGCTGGCGGCGTCGGCGTAGGCCTTGGCAGGGTCGCCGGCGTCGAGCCACGTCTGCGCCCGGCGAGCGCGCTCCTCGGGCCCGAGGGCGTCGCGCTTCTTCAGCGCGGCGCAGGCGCGGGCGCGGAGCGCGGTCGCCCCCGACGAGTCCGCGTACCGCGGCGCCTCGACCACGACCCGGGTGGTGAGCTCCAGCGCGTCGCGCGCGTCGCCGCCCTCGAGGGCCGCGGTCGCGACCTTCACCGACGCGTCGACCCACCGGGGCTCGTGGCCGTTCTTGCCGAGCCACGCGCGGAGCTTCTTCGCCGCCTCGGCCTTGTTGCCCTTGAACCACTCGGCCTCCGCCGCGACGAGCGCGGCCTCGTCGGCGACCACGGGGTCGTCGGCCTTCTTGGCGCGCTCGATCGCCTCGTCGGCGCGACCCGCTCGCGCGACCGCCTGGGCCGCGCGCAGCTTGGCGTGGGGCGCGAGCAGGCACTCGTCCTTCTCGGCGACGTCGAACGCGGCGAGCGCCTCCGCCGTCGCCCCCGCGGCCGCGTGCCGGGTCCCCTCGACGAACGCGAGCAGGCACGCGTCGCGGGCGTCGAAGCCGCCCGCCCGCCGCGCCTCGGTGAGCTCGCGGCCCGCCCCCGCCGGATCCTTCGCGCGGTCGCGCTCGCGCGCCTTGGCGAGGCGTGGGTCGTCGAGCAGCGGGCGCACCTCGGGGAGCGAGGGACCGGCGGCCGCGCCCGTGATCGCCGGCCGCGCGGGCGCCGACGACGCGCTCGCGGGCGCCGACGAGACGACCGGCGTCGGCGACGCCTCGCGCTGGCCCCCTCGGCACGCGGTCGCGAGGAGGACGCCCAGGCCAATGCATATTACACGCGTTTGGGTCGCCATGCCTCCGCTCCCGCTTCTTCTTCCCGGGCGAGCTCGGCCTCGCGCCGCTTCGCCTCCCACCGGTCCTTGTCCTTGTCGACCACCGCGCGCTCGGCGCTCTTCTGCGCGAGCTCGTCTCGGCGCGATCCCTCGGTCGTCGTCGCCTCGCGGGTGACGATCTCGGCTTGCGCGACCCGCGCCTCGAGCGCTCGCCGCTCTCGCTCGACCTGGAGCTGCCAGGCGTCGGCCTGCCGGAGGTCCGCCACCCGCAGCGCGCCGGCGTCGAGCTGCGCGCGCTCCGCGTCCGCCGCGAGCTCGGCCGCCTTCTCCGCGGCCACGCGCGCGGCCTCGGTCGCGGCGAGCTGCGCCTCCGCCTTCTCGCGCTCGCGGACGGCCTGAGCGAGCTCGGCGGTCGCCTCGTCTTCGGCGCTCTCGCGAACCTTCCGCAGAGCTTCGAGGGGGTACTTCGTGCGCGACATGCTCCTACCTTTGACTACCCAGGCGCGTTCTGGACTCGGCGCCGAACGCCCCGAAACTCGAGAAGATTCCGCGCGTTCGTGCGCGGGCACAATCGACACCCGCGGAGCGTACCTTATCTTGTGGAGACGATGCGCGCCACGCTGCACGACCCCCGCGGCCCCCTGTGGATGCGGTTCGTCCCCTACGCGCTGGCGGTCGCGTTCTTCCTGGTGCCGATCGTCGGCGACCTCGAAGACGCGCTCGGCCCCATGCTCTTCACGTCGGGTCTGATGCTGGCCCTCGGCAGCCTCGTGCCCTCGCGCTTCGGCGCTCGCAGCGCCAAGCTCTCGTGCGGACCGGGATACGTCGACGTCACCAACGCGGGCGTCCTCTCGCAGCGCATCCGCGCCAAGGACATCACCGGCGCCTCGACCGCCCTCCACGAGTCCAAGGTCACCCTCGCCCTCTCGCGCAAGCACCGCGGCGGGATGCCGGTCACCCTCGAGCTCGACTCCATGGAGGACGTGCGCAAGGTGCGGGAGGCGCTCGCGGTGGGTCACGACGGCTACGGCACCCTCATGTGGCCGGTGGGCCCCGGCTCGTCCGAGCGGCCCCAGCGTTGGCTCAGCGTCGTGGCCGCGGTGCTCGGCTTCGGCCTCGCGGTGGGCTCGCTCTTCGATCTCGAGGGCTCGATGGTGGTGCTCGCCATCTTCGGGTTCGTGGCGACGCTCGCGATCGCGCTCCTCCTCCGGCTCACCGGCCGCAAGGACGTCCCGCCCTACGTCGCGATGCGCGCCGACGGCATCCACGTCTTCCGCAACAACAACTGGCAGCTCATCCCCTACGCGAGCGTCGCCCACGTCGAGGAGCACGACCGGTCGTTCTCGGTGTACCTCCACGGCGGAGCGCCGCCCATCGAGGTCGAGGCCCCGCCGACGTCGTTCTTCGTGCGCGGGCTCTCGGCCCGCGAGCGCAAGCTCGTCGTCGCCCAGATCCTGTCGGCGGCCCAGCGCGCGCAGGGCCGCGCCGCGCCCCGGCCGGAGGCGGTCACCCGGATCGACGTGCTCAAGCGCGGCGGCGCGTCCGCGCGCGACTGGTTCGCGCGCCTCGACCTCACCGCCGACACGATGCGCGCCTCCGGCTACCGCGGCGGCGGCGCGATCGACCCCCAGGACCTCTGGACCCTGGTGGAGGACCCCGACGCCGACGCGGAGCTCCGCGCGGGAGCGGCCCGCGTGCTCGCGCGGTCGCAGGAGGGGGCGCGGGTCCGCATCGACACCCTGGTCGAGGCGGTGCGCGACGAGGCCGACCAGAAGATGTTCCGCATCGCCCTCTCGCCCGCGACCGACGCCGGCGAGGAGCTCGAGGCGTTCGAGGTGCGGCAGATGCGGGGCGTGGTGCGGGGCGCGCTGCGCTGAGGGCCGTCAGGACGCGGGCTCGCCCGCCCACTCCTGCAGGGAGCGGACGCGCACCGCGGCGTCGCCGCGGACCGCCTCGAGCGCGTCGCACACCGCGAGCCCGGCCGGGATCGTCGTGAAATACGGGATGTTCATCAAGAGCGTCTGGCGACGAAGCGAGTAGCTGTCCTTCACCTCGCGGGCGCCGATGGTCGTGTTGACGACCATCGACACCTTGCCGCCGCGGATGGCGTCGACGATGTGGGGCGCACCTTCGCGCACCTTGTTCACCGTCTCGACCGGGATGCGGGCACGCTCGAGCGCGAGCGCCGTCCCCCGCGTCGCCAGGATCTCGAAGCCGAGGGCGTACAGGCGGCGCGCGATGATGCACGCGACCGGCTTGTCCTCGTCTTTGACGCTCACGAACACGCGCGGGCGGGCGCCCGGCTCGGGCACGCGGATGTCGAGCCCGCTCGCGGCCATGCTCTTGCCGAAGGCGCGGGCGAAGGTGCTCGCGATGCCCATGACCTCGCCGGTGGAGCGCATCTCCGGGCCGAGGATCGTGTCGACGCCGGGGAACTTCGTGAACGGAAAGACGCTCTCCTTGACGGCGACGTGGCGCGGCACCATCGCGTCGAACGCGCCGAGCTCGTCGAGGGTCGCCCCCGCCATGACGCGGGCCGCGATCTTGGCGAGGGGCCGGCCGGTCGCCTTGCTCACGAACGGGACCGTACGGCTCGCCCGCGGGTTCACCTCGAGGATGTAGACGTCGCCGCCCTTGACCGCGAACTGCACGTTCATCAGGCCGACCACGCCGAGCTCGAGGGCGAGCATGCGCGTCTGCTCCTCGATCGACATCACGATCTCGGGCGAGAGCGAGTACGGAGGCAGCACGCTGGTGGAGTCGCCGGAGTGGACCCCGGCCTCCTCGATGTGCTGCATCACCCCGCCGATGACGGCGCGGCGCCCGTCGGCGACGCAGTCGACGTCGACCTCGATCGCGTCCTTCAGGAACTCGTCGACGAGGATCGTCTTCGTGCCGGCGTCCCGCGCCGCCTCGACCGCCACGTGGACGTATTCGGCGAGCTCCTCGCGCGAGTAGGCGATCATCATCGCCCGGCCGCCGAGGACGTAGCTCGGGCGGACCAGCACCGGGTAGCCGATGCGGTCGGCGATCGCGAACGCCTCCTCCGGGCTCTGCGCGATCCCGCTCGCGGGCCGCCGCAGGCCGAGCTTCTGCAGGAGGTCGTCGAACCGGCCCCGATCCTCGGCGCGGTCGATGGCGTCGGCGGTCGTCCCGAGGAGCTTGACGCCGCGCTTCTCGAGCGGCACCGCGAGCTTGAGGGGAGTCTGCCCGCCGAACTGCACGATCACCCCCTCGGGCTTCTCCTCCTCGCAGATCGCGAGGACGTCCTCGAGGGTGAGCGGCTCGAAGTACAGCTTGTCGGCGGTGTCGTAGTCGGTGGACACCGTCTCCGGGTTGCAGTTGACCATGATGGTCTCGAACCCGGCCTCGCGCAGCGCCTGCACCGCGTGGACGCAGCAGTAGTCGAACTCGATGCCCTGGCCGATGCGGTTCGGCCCGCCTCCGAGGATCACGACCTTGCGCTTGGTGCTCGCGCTCGCCCCGGACTCGGACTCCGTCTCGTATGCAGAGTACAGGTAAGGCGTGTGGGCGACGAACTCGGCGGCGCAGGTGTCGACGCGGGCGTACACGGGGACGACGCCGTGCTGCTTGCGCAGCGCGCGGACGTCGTCTTCGCAGCCGCCCCCGAGCGCCGCGATCTGGCGATCCGAGAAGCCGAGGCGCTTGTAGCGCCGGAGATCGGCGGGCCCGGTCTTGCCGGCGGCGATGTCGGCCTCGGCGAGCACGATGCGCTCGATGTGGGCGAGGAACCAGGGGTCGATCATGGTGATGTCGTGCACGCGCTCGCGGGAGAAGCCCGAGCGCATCGCGTCGGCGACGTAGAACAGGCGCTCGGCGGTGGGGACGCCGATCACCTTCGCGAGCGCGCCCTCGAGCTCGGCCGGCGACGGCGGCGGCAGGGTCTTCTGCGGCTCGGGCTCGGCGGGCTCCATGCCGAGGTCGCGC
The DNA here is from genome assembly GCA_016794325.1 of Myxococcales bacterium. Taxonomy (GTDB): domain Bacteria; phylum Myxococcota_A; class Polyangia; order Polyangiales; family Polyangiaceae; genus SXNL01. The sequence goes on from JAEUKG010001300.1 coordinate 5,799, forward strand.
GCCTTCTTCGGCTCGGCGAGGAGCCGGTAGTCGACCTTGCCGAGGAGCGACGAGAGGCCGTCTTTGCCGGTCTCGAGCGAGCGCGCCGCCTTCTGCAGCGCCTCGCAGAACGTGCGGCCGATGCTCATCACCTCGCCCACGCTCTTCATCTGCGTCCCGAGCACCGGGTCGGCCCCGGGGAACTTCTCGAAGGCGAAGCGCGGCCACTTCACCACCACGTAGTCGATGACGGGCTCGAAGGCCGCGCTCGTCTGGGTGATGTCGTTCTGGAGCTCGTCGAGGGTGTAGCCGACCGCGAGCTTGGCGGCGATCTTGGCGATCGGGTAGCCCGTCGCCTTCGACGCGAGGGCGCTCGACCGCGACACGCGCGGGTTCATCTCGATGACGTAGACGGTGCCGTCGTGCGGGCTCACCGAGAACTGGACGTTGGCGCCGCCGGTCTCGACGCCGATCTCGGTCATCACCGCGCGCGCGGCGTCGCGGAGGCGCTGGTACTCGCGATCGGTGAGGGTCATCGAGGGGGCGACGGTGATCGAGTCCCCCGTGTGCACGCCCATCGGGTCGAGGTTCTCGATCGAGCAGACGACGATGAAGTTGTCCTTCCGATCGCGCATCACCTCGAGCTCGTACTCTTTCCACCCGAGCACGCTCTCTTCGATCAAGACCTCGCGGGTGGGCGACTGCGAGAGCGCCCACTCCACCTTCGCGGCGAACTCGCCCTCGGTCTGGGCGATGCCGCCGCCCGTGCCGCCGAGGGTGAACGACGGGCGGAGGATCGCCGGGAAGCCGGTGGTCTTCACCACCTCCCAGGCCTCCTCGAGCGAGTGGGCCACGCCCGCGCGCGGGCACGCGAGGCCGATCTTCTCCATCGCGGCCTTGAAGAGCGCGCGATCTTCGGCCTTCTTGATGGAGTCCGGGCGCGCCCCGAGCATCTCGACCCCGAGGCGCTCGAGGACGCCCCGCTCGTGGAGCGCCATCGCGAGGTTCAGCGCGGTCTGCCCGCCCAGCGTCGGCAAGACGGCGTCGGGCCGCTCCCGCTCGAGGATCGCCTCGAGGGTCCGCACGTCGAGGGGCTCGACGTAGGTGCGGTGCGCGAGCCCCGGGTCGGTCATGATCGTGGCCGGGTTCGAGTTGACGAGCACCACCTCGTACCCCTCCTGCCGCAGGGCCTTGGCGCCCTGGGTCCCGGAGTAGTCGAACTCGCAGGCCTGACCGATGACGATGGGGCCCGCCCCGATCAGCAGGACCTTTCGCAAATCGTCGCGTCGAGGCATCTCGAGGCGCCGTAGGTAGCAGGGTGTCGGCGCGGACGAAAGGGTGACATGCCCGAAACTTGGCCAAGCCGGGACAAGCTCCTTATTTCACGTGGCATGGGCGAAGCAGCGGCCAGCGAGAAGGACAAGGCGGCGGGTCTGTCGTCGGGCGTGGTGGCGATCCCCCTGCCCCGGCTCTTCGGGAGGCTCATCCTCCTCAAGCAGCTCGCGCGCGGCGGCATGGGCGACGTCTTCCTCGCCGCGACCACCGGCATCGAGGGCGCCGAGCGCGCGTGCGTCGTCAAGACGGTGCGCCGCGACCACATCCACGACGGCTCGTTCCTCGCCCGCTTCCTCGACGAGGCGCGGGTGCAGGCCCAGATGAACCACCCGGGCGTCGCCCAGGTGCTCGAGGCCGCCAACGACGACAACGGCGAGCCCTACACGGTGGTGGAGTACGTCGAAGGCAAGAGCCTCGCGGATCTCCGCCAGCGGGCGGTGCAGCTCGGGGCCCGCCTCGGCTGGCCCGAGGCGATCGCCATCGCCATCGAGATGGGGCAAGCGCTCGCCCACGTGCACGAGCGCGCCGGCAGCGACGGCACCCCGCTCGGCGTCGTCCACCGCGATCTGTCGCCTCAGAACGTGATGATCGGCTACGCGGGCGAGCTCAAGCTCATCGACTTCGGCACCGCGCGCGGGCAGAACCGGCGCTGCCACACCGTGGCCGGGGTCGTGTTCGCCAAGCCGGGCTACGTCGCGCCGGAGGTCGCGCGGCAGGAGGTCGGCGACGCGCGCATCGACATCTACGCGATGGGCGTCATGCTCTGGGAGCTCTGCGCCGGCAAGCGCCTGCTCGCGGGCGACGCCCAGAAGCACCTCGAGGAGGTCGCCAAGGGCGCCTTCGCGATCCCCGCGCTCGCGAAGACGCGCGGCGTCCCGCCGGAGCTCGACGACGTGATCGCGAAGCTCTGCGCCAACGACCCCGACGACCGCTACGCGAGCGCCGCCGTCGCGGCGACGGATCTCGCGAAGATCCTCGCCAAGGCGACGCCCGGCAAGAACGGCGAGCGGAGCGTGCGCGCCCGCATCGCGACCCTCATGCGCTCGCTCTGGGGCGACGAGCCCGCGCGCTCGCGCGCCGAGTTCGCCAAGCTCCTCGAGCAAGGCCGCGCCCTGCGCGCCGACGAGGAGACGCCCGCCGGCGGGGCCGTCATCGAGCTCGTCCGCCAGCACATGACCGACGACCCGAGCGTCCTGTCGGGCACACCGTACCGACTGCTCAAGAAGATCGGCGAGGGCGCGAGCGGGGTCGTGTACGAGGCCGAGCACAAGGAGCTCGGGCGCAAGGTCGCGGTGAAGGTGCTCGCCCCCGCGTACACCTCCGCCCACGACGCGGTCGATCGCTTCCGCCGCGAGGCGCGCTCGGTGGCGAACCTCGGCCACAAGAACCTCGCGTTCCTCCACGACTTCGGCAAATCCCTCGACGGCCGGCTCTTCATCGCGATGGAGCTCCTCTCGGGGTACGCGCTCGACAAGCGGCCGAAGAAGGTCGTCGGCTACCAGGAGGCGATCGACCTCGCGATGGAGGTGACCGACGCCCTCGAGTGCGCCCATGGCGCCGGCGTCGTCCACCGAGACCTCAAGCCCCAGAACCTCTTCGTGACCGAGAGCGGCACGGTGAAGCTCCTCGACTTCGGCGTGGCGATGGCCCAGAGCGACACCAAGGGCGAGGCCAAGCGCCAGAAGGGCTTCTGCATCTTCGGGACGCCGGAGTACATGGCCCCCGAGCAGGTCGCGGGGGAGGCGGTCGACGCGCGCTGCGACGTCTACGCGCTCGGCTGCGTCCTCTACGAGCTCGTCACCGGCTCGCCGCCCTTCGAGGGCGACTCGGCGGTGATGGTCATGGGCAAGCAGATGCGCGAGACCCCGGAGGCCCCGCGGCGCCGCAACCCCGCGCTGCCGATCGAGCTCGAGGCCGTGATCCTCCGCGCCCTCGAGAAGCGGCCCGAAGACCGGTTCCCCACCGCGGCCGCGATGCGCGAGGCCCTCGCCCACGCGCGGGTCGCCCCGGTGAAGCGCGCCCGCCGCGCGCGCGCCATCGTCGCCCTCGCGACCACCGCGTGCCTCGCGATCCTCGGAGTTGCAGGATACAAGCAAGTGCGCCCCGGCGCCGCGGCCCACGCCGAGATCCCCACGGTGTCGGTGGAGTCGCTCCCGCGCGCCGAGGGCGTGGACAAGGCGCCCGAGCCGCCGCCGACCGGCATCGTCGACGAGGCGCCCCCGCCGCCGGAGAGCACCAAGCTCGCCGAGAGCGCGAAGGCGCCCGAGCCGAAGCCCGCGGTCGCGCCGCCGGCGCCGCCTCCGCCCGTCGCCGCGCCCGTCACCGCGAGCCTCGGCGGCGTCTCGCACGACGGCGTGCTCGGCGACAAGGGCGACGTCGCCCCTCCGTCGCTCGTGAAGGTGGGGACGCGCGACAAGTCGCGCCACCCGCGCGGTCCTCGCCTCCCGAAGCTCCCGAAGAGCCACAGCGCGCCCACGACCCCCCGCGGCGAGCCCTGAGCCGCCCGACGCGGCCACGCCCCCCGCGCCAACTCGGTTGGCGCGGAGGACACCCTCGTTGACCGGCCGCGAGCGGGCCACGCGTGCGCGACGCGTGGGCGACGCGCGGGATCGCGTGGCACGGCCCGTGCTCCGACGCGACGGATGTCCCGCGCCTCTCCCCTCGCCGTCCTCGCTTCGATCGCCGCCGCGGCGTGCGCCGATCCGTGGAGGTCGCCGGACGCGAGCGGCGTGCGCCAATGGTCGGCGGAGGCGCGCGTCGCCGAGGAGCCGTGGTCGTCGGCACTCGTCGTCGTCGCCGACGACGGCGACGCGACCCGCTCGCTCCGGCGCGGCCTCGCCGCCGCGCTGGCGGCCGACCTCGAGCGCGCGCGGGCCCGGCCCACATGGCACCGCGCCGACCTCCGGATCTTCGTCGCTGGGCCGCGCACGGGCGTGGTGACCGAGCTCCACCTCCGCGGCGAGCGACTGGGACCGAGCGAGCACGAGGAGCTCCTCCGCGCCTTCAGCGCCGCGGTGGAGCGGCCCGACGGCGCGGGCCCTCCGCGCCCCCTCGCCGTCGCCGACGACCTCGCCGCGCTGCTGTACGGCGCCCGCGCGCCCCGAAGCCGCGAGGAGGAGGCGCTGTTCGGTCGGCTCGATCCGGGCGCCGACCCTCTGCGAGCCGCGGTCGTCGTCGGGAGCGACGCCGCCGTCGCGCCGCGCCCGGAATATCCCGTATGGGATACTATCGTCCTCGCCCCGGCCGCCCCCGACGGCCGGTGCGACGCGGCGGCGCGGTTCCCCGATCTCGTCCGGGGCGGCGCAGCGCCGACGTGCTCGACGCCCCCCGGGCTCGGGCTCGAGACGGGCGACGAGGGTCGCGTGCGCCTCGGCGCGAGCGCGACGCGGTGCGCGCTCACGGTGCGCGCCGCGGGGTGCGGCGCCCGCCCCGCCCACACCGCGATCGGCGCGGGTACGTGCATCATGCATGCGCTCGAGGGGCCGGACGCGGCGGCGTGCGAGGGCGGTCGCCCGTCCGGGGCGTCGGGCTTCTGCCTCGCCGGCGCGGGCGGGCCCGACGCCGCCATCGTCTTCGCGGGCGGCGCTGCGCCGCGCCGCGGCGACGTGCTCGGCCTCACCTGCGAGCGGCCCTCCACCCCCCGCTGACCCGCGAGCGGGGGCTCGGCTTCGCGCGCGCCGCGGTGATACGCTCCGGGGATGGAGACGGTCCCGGTCGGCGGAAGCGGCGGCGGCCGCGCGCAGGGAGGGGACCCGTTCGGCCTCGTGGGCACCACGGTGGACGGCAAATACCGCGTCGAGCGCCCCCTCGGCGAGGGGGGCTTCGGGGTCGTCTACGCGGGGACGCACCTCCTCCTGCAGACGCCGGTGGCGATCAAGGTGATGAAGCCGCTCGCCGGCAAGCTCGACCAGACCGAGCGCGCGGTGCGGGCGTTCGTCCGCGAAGCGCGCACCCTCTTCCAACTCACCCACCCCGGCATCGTGCGCATGTACGACGTCGGCACCCTGAGCACGCCGTTCGCGGTGCTCCCGTACGTCGTCCTCGAGCTGCTCGAGGGTCGGACGTTGGAGGAGGAGATCCTCCAGCGCGCCGCCGAGGGCCGACCGTTCGGCAACGCCGAGATCCGCTCGCTCTTCGACGCCGCCCTCGCCGCCCTCGCCTTCGCCCACGAGTCGGGGGTCGCGCACCTCGATCTCAAGCCCTCGAACATCATGCTCACGAGCGGAGCGGCGAAGGGGGGCGAGGCCGGGAAGGTGAAGATCCTCGACTTCGGCCTCGCCAAGCTCGTCACCGGCGAGACGCACGCGTCGACCTCGATGAGCGCGTTCACCCCGGCGTACGCGGCTCCGGAGCAGTGGAGCGAGGGGATGGGCGCGCCCGGGCCGCGCACCGACGTGTTCGCGATGGGCCTCACGTTGGCCGAGACGTGCACGCTCTCGCCGGCGATCGCGGCCCGGACGCCGGCCCAGATCTTCAGCGAGGTGATGAAGGCCTCGCGCAAGGTCGACCTCACCCAGACGGCGCGCGTGGGCCTGCCCCCCGGCCTCCAGGACGTCGTCGACCGCGCCCTCGCGACCGACCCTGCCCTGCGCTACGCCGACGCGGCGGCGATGCGCCACGACCTCGGCGCCGTCTTCGAGGGCCGGCGCCCGACGACGACGGTGGCCCTTCCCCCGAGCGGAGGGCCCAGGGTCGACCCGCGCACCTTCGACCACGCCGCCGAGACCGTCCCCGCGTCGGCGGCCAAGCTCGCCGTTCCGCCCACGCTCGCGCCGCCGCCCCGGAGTCTCGCGCCG